>DATLQE010000286.1:0-2120 GCA_035535335.1 Lapillicoccus sp.
GGGCCGTGGTGATCCGGTCGGCTCCCGGAGAGCCGATGGCCAGTACCGGGCCGGCACCGGACAGTTGGCCGGTGGCACGACCCACCGTCGGGGACATGTTGGAGGCCAGGCGCGTCCCGGGCTCCAGGGCGTGCAGCCCCAACCGGTTGAGCTCCGGCTCACCGAGGCAGTTGTTGAGCATCAGGCCCGTTCCCGGCACGGTCGCGCCCGAGCCGTACCCCGCCGAGGACGTAATGGCGCACGCCGTCCCGGCCGCGTCGACGACCGAGACGTGCGCCGTCGACCCGGAGGTCGGCAGGCCGACCAACCCGTGCCGTTCGACGAGGGCCAGCAGGTCGTAGCCGTCCTTCTCGAGGTCGCGGGAGAAGTCGTGAACGCGCAGCCGGTGCCCGAGGACGCGTTGCTGGATCTCCAGGACGTCACTCAGGTCGACCCGGCCCCGGCGGACCAGCTCGCCGAGCATCACCGCGAGCACGGGGCCGCCGATCGACGGCGGTGCGTTGGTCGCGAGGTCCCACGCGCCGGCCCGCAGCCGCAGCGGCTCGCGGACGACGGGCTGGTATGCGGCGAGGTCGGCCGCCGTGACCAGGCCGCCTCGGCTCTGCTGGTCGACGGCCAGGCTCTGGGCCAGGTCGCCCGTGTAGAGGTCGGCCGCGCCGGCGTCCCCCAGGCGGTCGAGGGCGTCGGCGAGATGGCGGTCGACGATCTTCTCACCGGCCAGAAGCGGCTCGCCGCCCTTATGCAGGAGCAGGGCAGCGGTCTCGCGGTCCCAGGAGAACAGGGTGTCCCCCGTGATGGCGAGGTAGCTGGCGGCGGCGGCGCCGAGCGGGAAGCCCGAACGCGCAGCCGCGGCGGCCGGCGCGACGACCTCCCGCCACGGCACCCGACCGTGCCGCTCGTGCGCGAGCCCGAGCCCGCTCACGGCGCCCGGCGTGGCGACGCTGCCCGGACCCGCATATACGGTGATGCCGCCCCCGTACGACAGGGCGAACTCCACGAGCCCTTCGCCGAACCGCTCGACCGGCAGTCCGCGACCCGGCATCTCGACGTTCGCGTCGATGACCTCGGGTGGCCCGTCGTGCGGCCAGATCGCCACGAACCCGCCGCCGAGCGGCGAGACGACGCCTGGCTCGGTGCACATCGCGACGAGCATCGCGGCCACGGCGGCGTCGACGGCGGTGCCGCCCGCTTCGACGACGTCGAGCCCCGCGCGGACGGCGAGAGCGTTGGGCGCTGCGACGGCGGCGGTCACGGCGACGATTCTGCCGTGTGTCGGGGGTCCGCGGTTTGCTTGGTGCCCATGAAGGAGACCGCCGAAGAACTGGCCGGCATGCAGGCCCTGCTCGATCGCTCGTACGGTGGAGCGAGCGACCACTTGCGCGGGATTATCGACGACCAACGCAGCCTCTCGGCCCGGGAGATCGCCGGTCTGATGACCGGTATGCGGGTGGTGAGCTTCGCGACCGTGACGGCCGGCGGCGAGCCTCGGGTCAGTGCGCTCGACGGCCACTTCCTGCACGGGCACTGGACGTTGAGCACGCTGCGGAGCTCGCCCAAGGGTCGGCACCTGCTGGCTCGCCCGGCGGTCAGTGCGGCGTGCATCGAGGGCGAGGAGGTCGCGGTCTTCACCCACGGTCTCGCCGTGGTGCTCGAAGCGGACGAGCTGGCCGAGGTCGACGCCCACTGGACGGATCACTACGGGTCGTCGCCGCTGTCGTGGGGTGACGTCGTCCTGTTCCGGCTCGAACCGACGTGGATGGTCGGGTATGCGGCCAACCGGGCGGACGTGCTCGCGCGGAGAGGGGTGCCGGAGGAGCCGCGGCCGCTCGCCGTACGGTGAAGGGATGAGTTGCCCTGTGTCAACGTCGGGGGGGTCAAGCGGCTTGTGCGGTGTGCTGGGTGAGGACTCGTTGGAGTGCGTTGTGGCGGGCGGGGTCGTAGGGGAGCCGGTCTTGCCAGCAGCGCCAGATGATGTTGGGCCAGGCGCGGGCGAGGATGCGTACGGCGTGGGGGTGGTCGTGCCCGCGGGCTCTGGCGCGTTGGTAGAGGTCTTCGGCCCAGGGGTTGGCTCGGCGGCAGTCTCCGGCGAAGTCGCACAGTGCGTCGCGGAGTTCTTTGTC
>DATLQE010000287.1:0-10188 GCA_035535335.1 Lapillicoccus sp.
ACGACGCCAAGCGGCCGAAGTTGGCGTCTCGGCCCACGGCGAACAGACAGGACGGGCCCGACCGCTGGTGCGGTCGGGCCCGTCCGTAGGGTGCGTCGTCAGACGCGGGGCGTCACTTGAGGGTGACGGTCGCGCCCGCGCTCTCGAGTTGCTCCTTGGCCTTGTCGGCAGCGGCCTTGTCGACCTTCTCGAGGACCGGCTTGGGGGCGCCGTCGACGAGGTCCTTGGCCTCCTTGAGGCCGAGGCTGGTGAGCGCGCGGACCTCCTTGATGACCTGGATCTTCTTGTCGCCGGCGGCCTCGAGGACGACGTCGAACTCGTCCTGTTCCTCGGCGGCCGGGGAATCGGCCCCACCGCCGGAGGCGGCGGCCGCGCCCGGGGCGGCGACGGCGACCGGGGCCGCCGCGGTGACCCCGAAGGTCTCCTCGAACTGCTTCACGAACTCGGAGAGCTCGAGAAGGGTCATCTCCTTGAAGGCGTCAAGGAGCTCGTCGGTGCTGAGCTTCGCCATGGTGGCGTTCCTTCCTGTGCGTGCCGTGAGTGGCGTACTGGGTCAGCTGAGCCGGGTGGCTCAGCCGGCGTCGCCACCCGTGGCGACGTCCTGGGCGGTGGCCTCGTCGGCCGGAGCCGGTGAGTCCTGGGGGGTCGTGACGGCCGCGTCCTGCGGCTCGTCCTGGGGGGTCGTGACGGCCGCGTCCTGCGGCTCGTCCTGGGCGGCGGGGCCCTCGGCCTCCCGCTTGGCCCGCAGCGCCTCGATGAGGCGGGCGCTCTGGGACAGCGGCGCGGCGAAGAGGTAGACCGCCTTGCTCATCGACGCGTTCATGGCGCCGGCGAGCTTGGCCAGCAGGACCTCGCGGGACTCCAGGTCCGCGAGCCTGTTGAGCTCGGCGGCGCTCATCGTCTTGCCGTCGAGGACGCCGCCCTTGATGACGAGCAGCGGGTGGGTGCGAGCGAAGTCGCGCAGGCCCTTCGCCGCCTCGACCGGGTCGCCGGTGACGAAGGCGATGGCGGACGGCCCGACGAGCTGCCCGTGGAACGCCGTGACGCCGGCCTCCCTGGCCGCCAGCTCGGTGAGGGTGTTCTTCACCACCGCGAAGGTGGCGTGGCCGCGCAGCGAACCGCGCAGCTCGGACAGCTGCTTGACCGTCAGGCCGCGGTACTCGGTGAGCACCGCCGCGCTCGAGCCGCGGAAGCTCTCCGCCAGCTCGGCGATCGCCGCCTGCTTCTCGGCGGTGGCCATGTGGCCTCCTCTGCGTTGTGGGGAGACCGCGCGGCGCGGTTCGGAGGCCACACAAACGAGAGAAGCCCCGGCGCAAGCGCACGGGGCGAACAGGCATACAAGCTGGGCGTATGCGAGTTGGGTCGTGGCCTGCGCAGGTCGCCGCATCCGGTGCGGACCTTCGGTCTGTCCTCCTGGCGGACCAGGCTGGCAGACGACCGGCGGTCAATGGTCGGGACGAGTGTACCGACCGCAGGCGGGGCCGACCAAAACGGCCGGCTCCGCCTGCGGTCACGAGGTTACGGTGACGGCCTGACCACCATCGCCGAGCCGCCGCCACGCCGCACGGTCTCGGCCGCGGCCTCGAAGGCGCCGCCGCCGAGCGGGTGGATCGCCGTGACGGCGCCGATCTCGGGTGTCGACGACAGGACGTGGCCCTTGGCCGTGAGCGCCGATCCCACGGTCGAGAGGACCAGCGGCTCCGCTTGCTCCGTGCCGTTGCGGGATGAGAGCCGCGGCGCCGCGATCGCGTCGACGAGGGACAGTCCGCGGTCGACGTAGCCGAGGATGGTCTGACTGACCGAGGTGATGATCGTCGCGCCACCCGGTGAGCCGACGGCGAGGTAGGGCCGGCCGTCCTTGAGCAGGATGGTCGGGCTCATCGAGGAGCGCGGGCGCTTGCCCGGACCGGGGAGGTTCGGGTCGGTGCCGACCGGCAGGATGGACAGCGGTGTGAAGTTGAAGTCGGTGAGTTCGTTGTTGAGCAGGAACCCGTAGCCCGGCACGGTGAGCCCGGAGCCGCCGGTCGACTCGATGGTGAGGGTGTAGGACGCGACGTTGCCCCACTTGTCGGCGGTGACGAGGTGCGTCGTCGACGGCCCCTCGAGCGGTTGACCCTGGCGGCCGCCCGACGCCGCACATGACGTCGACGGTGCGTAGGGGTCACCGAACGGGATCGGTCGAGGCTGGGCCTGGTTCGGGTCGAACAGGGCGCAGGCCCGGGTGTTCGCATACGCCTGGCTGGTGAGCTGCGTCACCGGCACGCCGGAGACGTCACCGACCCATCGGTTCCGGTCGGCGAAGGCCGTGGCCGAGGCCTCCGAGAACCAGTGCAGGTAGTTCGCGTCGTCCAAGCTGGCCAGTGTCGTGCCGGTCTTCGCCTCGTAGGCCTCGATGAGGTTGAGGATCTCGGCCACGGCGATGCCGCCCGAGCTCGGCACCCCCATGCCGTAGACGTCATACCCCCGGTAGCGCGAGGTGATCGGGGCCTTGATCGGCGCCTCGTAGGCGGCGAGGTCCTTCAGCCTGAGCTGACCCTTGAGGACGGTGACACCCGGAGCCGTGGTGGGGTTCTTCGCCTCGGCGACGATCGCCTGGCCGAGCCGGCCACCTTCGTAGATCGAGTCGACGCCGTGGGTGCGCAGCTCGCGGTAGGCCCGGGCCATGTCGGGATTGGTGAAGGTCGAGCCGACGACGGGAAGCTGGCCGCCCGGGAGGAAGACCGCCGCCGTCTCGGGGAACTTCCGGAACCGGGTCTCGTTCGTCGCGGTCTGGTCGCGGAACGTCTGGTCGACGACGAAGCCCTTGGCCGCGAGCTGCTCCGCGGGCTTGAGTAGCTCGCTCAGCCGGAGCGTCCCGAACGTCCGAGCGGCCTTGTCCCACAACGCCGGCGTGCCGGGAGTGCCGACCGAGAGGCCCGAGTCCACGACCGTCTGGAACGGGTAGGGAGTTCCGGTGGCAGGATCGACGAAGGTGTTCGCCTTGAAGGACATCGGCGCCGTCTCACGGCCGTCGATGGTCGAGACCTTCTTGGTCCTGGCGTCGTAGTAGACGAAGAAGCCGCCGCCGCCGATGCCGGCGCTGTACGGCTCGGTGACACCCAGCGCCGCGGCCGTCGCGACCGCCGCGTCGGCCGCGTTGCCGCCGCGGGCCAGGACCTCGATGCCGACCTGGCTCGCGTCGCGGTCGACCGAGGACACGGCGCCGCCGGAGCCGACCATGACCGGGACCTTGGGCAGATCCCCAGGCGGTTTGCCGTGCCAGCCGCGGTCCGCGACGGCCGGCGTGGCCGTGGCGAGGGCGAGCACGGTGACGGCGCTGAGGCCGAGGACGATCCGAGTGCGCAGGCGGCTCATTTTTCGAACCTAGCCCTGAGCAGCGGCTGTGTGCGCGTTGAGAGCCGACCGGATTGTGGCGTTTTGGATCAGCTCGCTCGGAGAGCCGGCCCCAGCTCGCCGCGGCCGCGTACGCCGAGCTTCCGGTACGCGTTCGTGAGGTGCAGCTCCACGGTCTTGGGCGTGACGAACAGGGCCTGGGCGATGGTGCGGTTGGATGCGCCGTCGACGGCGAGGTCGACCACACGGCGCTCGCTGATGGTCAGCGCCTCAGGTCCGGCCAGCCGGTGCCGCCGCGGCCGGAATCCGGCGGCCCGCAGCTCCAGCGCGGCGGCGCCGGTCAGCGACCCGGCGCCGCAGACCTCGGCCAGGTCGAGGGCCTGCGCGAGCTGCTCGTACGCGTCGGTCCGCCGGCCGGCGCGACGCAGAGCGGCCCCGAAGGCGAGCAGGCAGGTGGCGCGCTCGACGCGAGCAAGGCTGTCGGTTACGACGTCGACCGCCGAGGCCAGCAGGTCCAGCCCCGCGGCGCCTCCGGTGACCTGCCCGAGGGCTCGGAGCGCCACAGCCCTGGCTCTCGGTGCGCCCCAGTGTTCGGCCAGGTCCACCTCGTCGCGGGCCAGGGCGACCGCGCGGTCGCGCTCGCCGAGTGCGTATGCGGCAAGGGCGGCCTCCGACCGCCAGGCACCGAAGCCCGGGTTGTCGAACCCGAACTCGGCCCAGATGCGGCCGGCGTCGAGCGCCAGGTCCAGCGCCTCGTCCGGACGGTTCTGCCGGCGCCGCAGCCGGGCGGCGATCTCGCGGGCGTAGTACCGCGGACCGGTGGCGACGGCGTCGAACGCGCGGACCGATTCGAGGACCCGCTCGGCGTCCTCGAGGTCGCCCGCGTCGAGCAAGGCCGCGGCGAGGTACCCGCCCGCGAAGCGCGGGTCGAGGTCGACGCGGTCCCCGGACGCATACTCGAGGGCCGCTCGCCCGTCCTCCGCGGCATCGGCGACCTGCCCGGCTCGCAGCCGAGCCAGCGCGCGGAAGGTCACCGCCGCCGCGAGGGCGCGGAGGGAGCCGTGCTCGTTGGCCCGGCGGACCGCCTCGTCCAGGCTGTCCAGGCCGAGAGAGTCGTCCGCCGCGGCCAGAACCAGCCACCCGCATACCAGTGGTCCCTCACCGTTGGCCTGCTCGACCAGAAGGCCGTCCGCGAGGGCGCGATGCGCGCGGGTTCGGCCGGCAGGATCCCCGGTGGCGGCCTCGTGGAGAGCCAGGGCCGCGTCGAGCATCCGTCCACCGACACCGCCGGCCGGCGCCACGGCTCGCAGCCGGGTCACGGTCTGAGCGAGGTCCCGGCGACCGGGGACCACCGCCGCCCCGACGAGCAGGGAGGCCTCCCAGCGGCGTCGGCGGTCCTCGTCCTCGGTCCCAAGCAGGCGCAGGGCCTGGCCCATGGCGGCGACTGCCTCGTCGGGGTGGCGAAGGTACCCGTACGCGTAGGCCAGTTGCGCCCAGAGCTCGGGGTCTCGCTCCCCGGAGGCCGAGTGGGTCGCCCGCTCGAGCAGGCGGGTGGCGACGTCGAGGTCGGTCTGGAGGGCCAGAGCGCCGGCCCGGCCGAGCAGGTCCACACGTTGGGACTCGGAGGTCTCCTCCTCGAGGGCTCGGTTCAGGTAGGTCAGAGCCGACTCGGGTGCGCCACGCCGCAACGCCGCCTCGGCGGCGCGCTCCAGCCGCCTCCGGGCCTCGGGGTCGACCCCGGCCGCCACGTCGAGGAGCTGGGCCGCCACCCGCTCCGGTTCGGCGGCCGCCGTCTCGAGCGCATCAGCGCAGCGGCGTCGCAACTGCTGCCGGCCGCGCGGCGTCATCAGGGCGAGGACGGCGTCGGCCACCGCCGGATGCTGGAAGGCGACCCGCGTGCCCGCCGCGTCGGCGACGTCCAGCAGTCCCCAGCGGCGCAACTCGGCCTGGTGCTCGGCGGCAGTCAGGACGTCGACGCCGGCGGCGCCGGCGACGAGGGCGAGCGCCGTGTCCGGACCGAGAGCGGCCGCGGCCTCGGCCGTCCGTCGGACGCGGGGGTCCATCCGATCCAGCCGCCGTCCGATCTGGCGCTGCACCGCCTCGCTGCCCAACGTGGACACGCGCGGGACGGAAGGGCCCGTGGGCGCGAGACCCTCCCGCGCGATCGACGCCGCCAGAACGGTCAAGAGGAATGGGTTTCCGGCCGTGACCGTCTCGCACGCACCGGCGAAGTCGTTCTCGACCGGGCCGTCGAGCACAGCCTCGAGGAAGGCCTTGACCGCCGCGGAGCCGAGCCGGGCCGGCCGGACGTGGACCGCCTCGGCGTCGTCCAGCAGCGCCGCCACCAGCGAGGCGACGGGGGCCGGGGCCGGTTCGCCGGAACGCGCGACGACGACGAGGAGCACCGGCAGGTCGTCGAGCCGGAGCCGCAGATGGTCGAGGTAGCGCAACGACTCCGGGTCGCACCACTGGACGTCGTCGACGACGAGGACCGTCGGCTCCGGGCAGGCGTCGACGGTGAGCCAGTAGAGCCGGTGCAGGGCGGCGAGCTCCCCGGGGCTACCCGGGTCGCCACCTTCGTCTGCGCCCGTGGGAACGGCCAGCACGTCACGAGCTCCGCCCGATGCTCGCTCCAGCAGCTGCCGCGCGACACCGAAGCCGAACGACTGATCGAGCGTCGACGCCCGCGCGGAGAAGACCGGCACACCGTGGTCCAGGGCGAGCCCGCGCAGGTACCGCACCAGCCGCGTCTTCCCGATCCCGGCTTCCCCGTCGACGACGACCACCCGACCGGAACGCGTCCGGACGACCTCATCGAGCACCTGGCGAAGCGCCTCAGTCTCGCGCTCCCGCTCCAGCAGGGGCGACTCCAAGGCCACGGGAGGAGTGTGCCGGGATTGGCGAAGCGGCGGCAAGGGCACGGCCCGGTGCCAGGAGCACTCCCAGCCCGGCCGCGGCCGCCCCGGTCAGCAGCACGGCGGTCGCGCCACCATGCTCGGCGACCGAGCCCAGCGACGCGTGGCCGGCCGCGAGGCCGACTCCCAGCGAGGCGGAGACCCACGCGAACGCCGCCGCGCGGTGCGCCTCGGTCGAGAGCCCGGCCGCCTGGGCGAAGGCCAGCGCCACCGACGGCGACGCCGCGCAGGCCGCGGGCAACAGCAGCAGCGCCAGCCCGATCGGTGTCGAGGCCGCCACCGCCGCCGGGACCAGGGAGACCGCGAGCACCGCCAGCCCGGCGCGCACCGGCGCCGCCGCGCTCCGCCGACCGGCGAGCACACCGGCGACGAGGCTTGCGGCGGAGAAGGCGGTGAGGACCGGCCCGGCCGCGGCCGGCACACCGATCTCGCGCGTGAACGCGAACGCGGCCACCTGGATGGCAGCGAAGGCCACGCCGAGAGTGACGACGCCCGCGCAGAGCCGCGCGATGTCGAAGGACGGGCTATGCCGCGCCACCGGCTCGTCGTCGGACGGCAACGCGCCCACGCGCTGGGCCGCCAACCCGAGGCATCCGAGCGTGGTCAGCGCACCGGCGGTGAGCAGCGCCGTCTCGGGACCGGCGACGGCACCCAGCAGGCCCACCAACAGCGGCCCGAGGACGAATACCGCCTCGTCCAGCGCGCTCTCCAGGAACAGGGCGAGGTTGAGCGACTCCCGGTCCGCCAGCCGCCCCGCCCACCGGCTTCGGACGACGACGCCGGCGGGCGGAACGGCGAGGCCGAGCAGCGCGGCCGACGCGACAACCAGCGTCGTCGGCGCCTGCTGCGCGGCCAGCGCGACGACCCCGGCGAGCAGAGCCGCCTGGAGAAGAGTCAGGCCGGCGAGCAGGCGGGGGAACCCCGACCGGGACGCGCGACGGCCGACCACGACGCCGGAGACGACGACGGCCGCCGTGTAGGCGGCGACGACCGTGCCGGCCACCTCGAACGAGCCGTACCGCTCGCGAGCCAGCGCGAGCAGCCCGATCCCATAGCTCGCGATGGGCAGGCGCGCTGGGATACCGGTGAGGACCAGGCGCCGGGCCCAGCGCGGCCGCAGCACATCGCGGTATCGAACGTCCATGCCGACCACGGTTGCGCGGACACGCGTAAAGCACACCCGGCACCACCCCCAGCAGCACCCCCTGCTTTAGCGAGGACCCGGAAGCCGCTACTCCTGGGGGCGGGGCTCGGGTCGGTCCCGCAGGTGGCCGTCCGACGAGTGCGGTCAGCCTGGTCGGACCAGATTCCTCCGAACCAGGGAGCCGCCATGTCCCCTCTCACCACCCTCGAAGATCCGGTGCCCACCTCAGCGCCGGCCGTCACCAGCGCCCGGCGTGGCCGCTGGATCCCGGTCGCCGGGATGGCCGGGTTCGCCGTGGCCGTCGCCGTCGGAACGGTGCTCGCCCCCGACTCATACGACAGCATCCGCGACACGATGAGCGTGCTCGCGGCGGTCGACAACCCGTACGGCGAGATCATGGTGGCCGGGTTCCTCGCCCTGGCCGTCGGACTCGCCGCCACCGCCGTCGGCCTGTGGCGCGGGCTGCCGGTCTGGGTCGGGCGGATCGCCGCCATAGAGGTCGCAGTCGCCGCCGTGGCGACGGCAGTTGCCGGGCTGGCTCGCGTGGCCTGCAACCCTGCTCTCCCCGACTGCCAGTCGGCCCTCGAGGCGGACGTCCCCCTTGGGACTCTCGTGCACGGCCGGGCGGCCCTGTTCGTGTTCGCACCGCTCGTGCTGGCCGGGTTCACCATGGCCGTGGCGACGTGGATGCTTCGTGAGCGCCGGCTCGCGCTGCTCTGCGTGGGTCTTGGACTGGTCAACGTCGCGCTCGTCCTCCTCGTCGAGGACGCGGGGACGTCGGTCTCGGGACTGCTGCAGCGGGTATTCCTGCTGACCTCGGTAGGCCTGCCGGTGTTCGTCCAGTGGTGGGTCGCGCAGCGAGGCACGACTGACCCGCCAGACCACGATCGGGGTGGATCGACCCCCTCTGTGGGGGGTCAATCCACCCCGATGACGTGTCGGCGGGGACGTGAGGTCAGACCGACGCGGTCTCCGCGGCGTCCTCGACGAGAAGGTTGCGGGTGCGCCGGAAGTCCAGGGGGATGCCCGGGCCCATCGTCGTCGTGAGAGTCGCCTTCTCGATGTAGTGGCCCTTGGAGGACGACGGCTTCAGCCGGAGGATCTCTTCCAACGCGGCCCCGTAATTCTCCACGAGTGACTTCTCGTCGAACGAGACCTTGCCGATGATGAAGTGGAGGTTCGCGTGCTTGTCGACGCGGAACTCGATCTTGCCGCCCTTGATGTCGGACACCGCCTTGGCGACGTCCATCGTCACCGTGCCGGTCTTCGGGTTCGGCATGAGACCGCGAGGGCCGAGGACCTTGCCGAGGCGGCCGACCTTGCCCATCATGTCGGGCGTCGCCACGACGGCGTCGAAGTCGAGCCAGCCGCCCTGGACCTTCTCGAGCATGTCGTCCGACCCGACGTAGTCGGCGCCCGCCTCGCGCGCCGCCTCGGCCTTGTCACCGTTGGCGAAGACGAGGACGCGGGCGGTCTTGCCGGTGCCGTGCGGGAGGTTGACGGTGCCGCGAACCATCTGGTCGGCCTTGCGGGGGTCGACGCCGAGCCGGAACGCGACCTCGACGGTCGCGTCGTACTTCGTCGCGCTGCTGTCCTTGGCGAGCCGGACGGCCTCGAGCGGGGTGTAGACCCGGCCCGGGGTGATCTTCTCGGTGGCGGCGCGGTACGCCTTGCTGCGCTTCATCTGCTCTCTCCTTAGCGAGTCGTGGTCTGCGGGCCAGCGCTGGCCCTGCCACTGCGCCGGGAGTCTCCCGGCGGGTTGTTCGGGGGTACTTGGGGGCGGAGCCCCAAGGGTCTTAGTAGCCGGGGGTGGTGATGCCCATCGACCGGGCGGTGCCGGCGATGATCTTGGCGGCGGCCTCGACGTCGTTGGCGTTGAGGTCCTCCATCTTCTGCTCGGCAATGGTGCGGACCTGGTCGGCGGTGAGGCTCGCGACCTTGGTCTTGTGCGGCTCGCCGGAGCCCTTGGGCACGCCCGCGGCCTTCTTGATCAGCTCCGCGGCCGGCGGCGTCTTCGTGACGAAGGTGAACGACCGGTCCTCGTAGACCGTGATCTCGACGGGGATGACGTTGCCGCGCTGGGACTCCGTCGCGGCGTTGTACGCCTTGACGAACTCCATGATGTTGACGCCGTGCTGGCCGAGGGCCGGCCCGACGGGCGGCGCGGGCGTGGCCGCACCGGCGTTGATCTGCAGCTTGATGAAGCCGGCGATCCGCTTCTTCTTGGGGGGCATGCGTGTTCACTTTCTGGTGGTGGGCCCACGCCGTGGGCGATGACCCGGTTGCATTCGGGGGTACTCGGAGGCGGAGCCCCCGAGGGCTTAGATCTTCGCGACCTGCGCGAAGGACAGCTCGACCGGGGTCTCCCGGCCGAAGATCGAGACCAGCACCTTGAGCTTCTGGGTGTCGGGGTTGATCTCGGAGATGGTCGCGGGAAGGGTCTCGAAGGGACCCTCCATGACCGTGACGGACTCGCCGACCCGGAAGTCGACGACCTGGGGCTCCTTGGGCTTCCCGGCGGCACCGGCGGCACCGGAGGCGGCCGTGGCGGGGCTCTCCAGGTCGGGGGCGAGCATGGTGAAGACCTCGTCGAGGCTGAGCGGCACCGGCTGGTGGGCGTTGCCGACAAAGCCGGTCACGCCGGGTGTATGCCGAACGGCGCCCCAGCTCTCGTCGGTGAGATCCATCCGGACCAGGACGTACCCGGGCATGCGCACCCGGGAGACGAGCTTCTTCTGGCCGTTCTTGATCTCGGTGACCTCTTCCATCGGCACCTCGATCTCGAAGATGTAGTCC
>DATLQE010000288.1:0-4579 GCA_035535335.1 Lapillicoccus sp.
GACGACGAGGAGCGGCAGCGAGCGCTCGACGCCGGGCTCGACCTCGACGCGGTGCTGTCGACCGAGGATCTCGTCAGCGGGGAATGCTACTTCGTCGCCAGCGGCATCACCGACGGCCAGCTCCTGCGCGGCGTCCGCTACGGCCCCGGCGGCGCCATCACCCACTCCCTCGTGATGCGGTCCCGGAGCGGCACGATCCGGACGATCGAGGCGCAGCACCAGTTCTCCAAGCTCAACGCGTACAGCCACCTCGACTTCGTCCACCCCGCCTCGGACCGGTGACATTTCCACATGACTGACATGAGTGCCTCACCGCCTGCCAGCTCGAGCGCGGTCCTCGTCGTCGGTGAGTCCCTCATCGACGCCGTCGAACGCGGCTCCGAACCGCCGGAGCTGCACGTCGGCGGGTCGCCGGCGAACGTCGCCTTCGGCCTGGCCGCGCTCGAGCACGACGTCTCGCTGGCCACCTGGTTCGGCCGGGACGATTGGGGCCGGCGGATCGCCGACCGGTGCGCGGAGAAGGGTGCCAAGGTCGTCGAGGGCAGCGACGGTGCGGCGCGCACGTCGGTGGCCCGCGCCGTGCTCGACGCCAGTGGCGCGGCGACCTACGACTTCGACATCACCTGGCAGCTGCCGGCCCTCTCCGACCTCGACCGCTACGGTCACGTCCACACCGGCAGTATCGCGGCGGTACTCGAGCCGGGCGGGTCGCAGACCCTCGTCACCGTCCAGCAGGCCCGCCGGTCGGCGACGATCTCCTACGACCCCAACGTTCGCCCGAGCCTGATGGGTTCACCCGACGAGGTGCGCCCACGGATCGAGGCGTTGGTCGCGCTCGCCGACGTGGTCAAGGCCAGCGACGAGGACATCGCCTGGCTCTACCGCGACCGGTTCGTCCCCGACGTGTTACGGCACTGGGGTCTCCTCGGCGCGTCGCTCACCGTCGTGACCCGGGGCGGCGAGGGCGCCCTGTATGCGTTGCACCACGTCGGTTCCCTCGCGACCTGCGACGCGCGGGGCGAGGGCCTCGTCGACACCGTGGGCGCCGGTGACTCGTTCATGGCCGGGCTGTTGTCGGGACTGCTCGACGCGGGCCTGCTCGGGACACCTGAGGCTCGCGAACGGCTCGCGGCCGCGACGCTCCGGGACGTGCGGCCCGCGGTGGAGCGGGCGGTGACGACGGGAGGGATCACCGTCTCCAGGGCCGGCGCGTACAGCCCGGGGCGAGCCGAACTGTAGCTCTCCCTCCGACCACGGGTATGCCGCAGGCCCAACGGACCCGCGGCATACCTGACGTTGTCGGAAGCGTTCGGTCAGCCCTTGACCGCTCCCGCCGTCATGCCGCGGATGAAGAACCGCTGCAGCGAGAGGAAGACGATCAACGGGACGATGATCGTGACGAAGCCCGCCGAGGCGATCAGCTCACGACCGGCGCCGGTCTGACCCTGCAGTCCCTGGAGGGCGACGGTGAGGATGGTGTTGTCACCGCGGCCGAGGAACAGCAGGGCGACGAGGAGGTCGTTCCAGACCCAGAGGAACTGGAAGATCGCGAACGACGCCAACGCCGGCACGGACATCGGCACGATGAGCCGCCAGAAGGTCGTGAAGTGGCTGGCTCCGTCGATCTTCGCCGACTCGATGATCGCCCTTGGGAGGCCGGACATGTAGTTGCGCAGGATGTAGACGGCCAGTGGCATACCGAACCCGATGTGGGCCAGCCACACGGCGAGGAACGTTCCGTTGAGGCCGACGACGTTGTAGAGCTTGAGCAGCGGCACCAGCGCCACCTGGTTGGGCACCACCAGCAGGCCGACGACGACGACGAAGACGATGTCCCGGCCCCGCCACTCCATGAAGGTGAAGGCGTACGCGGCGAACGCCGCGATGAGGATCGGGATCACCGTCGCCGGCACCGTGACGACGAAGCTGTTGATGAAGGCCACGCCCATGTTGACGCCCGCGGTGTCGGTCGTCAGGACCTGGACGTAGTTCTGGATCGTCCACTGGGTGGAGAACGGGCTGAAGAACACCGTCCACCAGCCCGAGGCGAGCTGCTCGTCTCCGGTCCGGAACGAGTTGATGAGCAACCCGACGACCGGAATCATCCACAGCACGCACAGGATGATCACGAGAATCCGGACCGGCCAGGTGGCGCTGCCCGGTCCGCTGCCGGTCTTGCTGTGCCGTAGGACTTGGGCCGGCTTCTCCTCGGGGGCACCGACCCCAGGCTGGAAGGTCCCAGTGCTGGTCATCGCATGGCCTCCTCGGCCCGGAAGTGGCGGACTTGGTAGATCAGGACCGGGATGACCGCGATCATCAGCAGCACGACGATGGCCGACGCATAGCCGTTGTTGCCCTGGGTGAACAGCTCGTCGAAGAACCGACGACCCACGACGTCGGTGTTGAAGGCGCCGTTGGTCGTGACGTAGACGATGTCGAAGATCTTCATGACGCTGATCAGCACCGTGATGAACACGGTGATGACCGTGGGCCAGATCTGCGGGACGACGATGCTGAAGAAGATGCGCCGCTCGCCCGCGCCGTCGATACGCCCGGCCTCGATGGTGTCTTCCGGCACCGCCTTGACCGCCGCCGAGAGCAGGACCATCGAGTACCCGACCTGCGTCCACAGGAAGATGATCATCAACAGCAGGCTGTTGAAGTGAAGGGTGTCGATCGAGTACCAGAAGAACGGCCCCTTGTCGAACAACCCGAAGATCGCGTTGAGGAGACCAGTCTGCGGTGTGCCCGCCGGCTTGTACTCGTAGATGGACCGCCAGATGGTCGCTGCCCCGACCATGCTGATCGCCATCGGGAGGAAGATGAAGGTCTTGCTGATCTTCTCACCCTTGGGTCGGAGCCGGTCGGCCAGGACGGCGACCCCGAGCCCGAGCGCTACCGTGGCGGCCGGCACGATGATGATCCACAGCAGGTTGTTGAGGAGGACCAACAGGAACGTCGAGTCGGTGAGCAGGTCCTGGTAGTTCTTGAACCCCACGTAGGCCGTCGAGTCCTCGTTGGCGAAGCTGAACTGAAAGGTCTGAATCGCGGGGTAGATCAGGTACACCCCGATGGCTAGGATCGCGGGTCCCGCGAACATCCACGGCTTGACCCGGTCCTCCCACCTGCCCTTGAGCGACTCCGCGAGCTTGTTGAGGAGCCAGAAGAGGATCATGGCCCCGCCGATGCCGCCGATGACCGCGAGCACGGCGTTGGCGATCTTGATGCCCAAAGCCCCACATCCTCTCTGGTGGTTTGAGTCAGACGTCGGAGGTCAACAGGCTGCTGTGGGGGCGCCCTGTGACGCCCCCACAACCGGTGACGGTCAGCTGCTCGTCTTCGGGAAGCTGGCGTCGATGTTGTTCAGTGTGGTGTCGAGATCCTGCTGCCCCGAGAGCCACTTGACCGACTCAGTCCAGAAGCTACCCGCTCCGACCTTCGCCGGCATCAGGTCGGACCCGTCGAACCTGGCTGCCTTGGCGCTGTAAAGCACCTCCTTGGCGATGGTCTGCAGGGTCTGGTTGGGCAGCAGGCTCACGTCCGCGGTCTTGTGCGGGGAGAAGGCTCCTGCCTTGGCCTGCTCGACGCCGTTCTCCTTGCTGGCGATGAAGTTGCGGACCTTCACCGAGTTGGCGTCGTTGTTGAACGCCGCGACGATGTCACCGGCGACCAGCACCGAGTTGTCGCCCGCGGTCTTCGGCGGGAAGGCGTACGGCCCGGTCTGGGTGTCCAGCTTGGCGATGACGGCGTCCGGGAAGCCACCCTTGTTCGCCACGAAGGTGGCCTGCTTGAACAGGTAGCAGCCGGGTGGGTTGTCGAAGAGCGCGTTGCCACCGGTCTGGAAGTTAGTGGCGACGATCGACTTAGTGCCGCCGCGGACGTTGCCGTCGGTGAAGGCGATCTTCTGGAAGTACTCCCACGCCGGCTTGATCTCCGGGCTGTTGAACTTCAGCGCGCCGGTGACCCACTTGTCGTAGTTGTCCGGTCCAGCCACACGGAGGACGAGGTCCTCGATCCAGTCGGTGATCGGCCAACCGGTCGCCTGGCCCGACTCGGCCGCGATGCACCACGGCGTCTTGCCGCTCGACTTGATCTTGTCGGTCAGCGTGAGCATCTCGTCGAGCGACTTGGGCGGCTGGAGGCCAGCGGCGCTGAACGCGGGCTTGTCCGTCCAGAGGATGCTCTTGACGCTCACCTCGTTCGGGAGGCCGTAGACCTTGCCGTCCGCGCAGGTACCGGCCTCGGCGAAGCCGGGGACGAGCGTCTGCTTGTCAGTGGCGACGGTGGCGTCGTCGAACGGGATGACCTTCTTCTGCTTGGCCAGGTCGCACATCAGACCGGGCTGCGGGAAGAGACCCACGTCCGGCGGGTTCCCGCCGGCGACGCGGGCCCGGATCTCGGTGTCCCACGATGCAGCCTTGGTGAACTTGATTGTGATGCCGTTCGCGGAGGCCCACTTCTGGACGTCCGCCTTGAATCCCGGCTCCGTGTCAGGGCCGAGGCCGTACATGATCTCGATCGTGCTCTTGCCGGGGCCGGCGGCCGTTCCTTCCCCACTGCTGGAACCGCCTCCCCCCGA
>DATLQE010000289.1:0-3834 GCA_035535335.1 Lapillicoccus sp.
GCGTCGTGGATCGACCGGGTCAGCTGGTCGGGCGTCTCGTGCTCGTTGGCGCCGTCGGTGAGGAGGATGGCGTGCCGCTGCGTCGCCTGCGGCACCGTCGAGAACACTTCGCGGGCCTTGGTCAGCCAGGTGCCCATGGCCGTGCCGCCGTCGGCGCGGAACGACTGCATCGACGCGATCGCGGCCTGTCTGGTCGACGGGTCCATCCGCACCATCTGCTGCGGACCCCCGGGGTAGGGGAACACCAGCGTCCCGACGTGGTTGCCGGCGAGCACCGCGAACCAGGTGCCGTCGGTGATCTCGTTCAGCGCGGCCGTCGCGGCGTTCCGGCCCTGGGCGATCCCGTTCTGGCCCATCGACCCGGACGTGTCGACGATGATGATCTCCGCCGCGTCGGTCAGCCCGGTCTGGCCTGCCTGCCCCGCCCCGCGGCACGTGACCCGCACGATCGCGTGGACGTCGGTCCCGCCGTCGGGCAGGAACTCGTTCTGGAAGACCTCGGCCGTGAACTGAGCCATCAGGGGGTGCCCTTCGTCGTCTCGGGAGCCTCAACCGTATGCGTCTCGCCGACTCGCGCCAACGCGACGGTGATGTTGTCGGCGCCGCCCGACTCGTTGGCGAAGTCGGTGAGTGCCTGGGCGAGCGCCAGCGGGTTTCGACCGGCGTCGCCCAGCCGCTCCACCGTCTCGTGGACCAGCCGCTGCAGGTCGCCCGCGTCGGAGCAGTAGTTCCAGAGGCCGTCGCTGCAGACCAGGACCCAGCCGTCCTCGGAGAGGTCGACCTCTCGGGTATGCGGCGCGCCGTCCTCGGGGTGGTCGACGCCGAGCCACCGGGTGATCGCGTGCGCGCCGGCGCTCGTCTCGGCCTCCTTGCGGGGGACGCCGGCGTTCATCTGGGCGGCGGCAAACGAGTCGTCGACGCTCAGCTGGAGCGCTGGGCTGGTGTCGGCGTCGGGCAGCCAGTATGCGCGGCTGTCACCGACATTCCCCGAGACGGCCGTGTCCTCGGCCACCAGGACGGCGACGAACGTGCAGGACGGCGGGCTCTCGACCGCTGCCTCACCCGCCTCGCGGGTGGTGATCGCGACGGCCTCCTCCGCGGCGGCCACCGCGTCGGCCAGCCGCTGCTCGGCCGCCGCCACGATCGACGATTTGGTCCCGACCCCATGGGGAAGCGGCTCCTGGAGAACGTCCCGAGCCGCCCGGACCGCCGCGAGGCTGGCGACGTGGGAGTCGGTCGAGTTCGAGACGCCGTCACAGACGACGAGCGCGGCGAACGAGCCAGCGGCCGACCCCGCGGCCAGGGCCAAGGCGTCCTCGTTGCGCCGGTGTCGCCTCCCGATGTCGCACACGCCGGCGACCCACGACGCCGGCTCCTCGGTGTAGTGATCGCGGGGATCCGGTTGCTTCGCACCGCAGGTGTCGCAGTACCCGTCCAGGTAGTGACCGTCCGAGCACTGCCGGCACGGCGGACCCTCCGCCGCTGTCGCCTCCGCATCCCCGGCGGCAGGCTTCGGCGCCGCGTCGGTCGCGACCGCGCCCGTCCACCCGACGTCGAGCGGCGACTCCTCGCCGCGGGGAGCGGTCACCGGTGTCGCCGCCGCCTCGGCGGGCACCGCGCCGGGGAACGACTGCGCGGGCGGCACGCCGCCGTCCGGCGGTCCGGCCGTCGTCGCGTCCGCGTCGTCCGGCACGACGTCGGTGAACTCGAACGCGCACGCCTCGCAGAACGTCGCACCGGGGATGCGGTCGGCGCCGCAGTTCGGGCAGGTGGACGCGGTGCCGGTGGGCAGGGCCGTCACCGCAGGGTCCACGGGCGGACGTCGTTGGCCTGGTCGACCAGCTTGACGCGCTCATCGCGGTCAGGGGTCAGCTTGGCCAGCCGGCGCAGCGCGCCCTCGAGGGCCTCACGCATACCGCGGGACGTCGCCGGGTGGGACCCGATGCTCAGTGCAGGCTGCTCGCCCCGCTGCCCGACCTCGTCGAGGCCGATCGAGTAGATCCGCACGTCGAGCCCGGCCCGCTCGCGAGGGTCGAGGAGCACCTGGTCGACGCTCGACCACGCCTGCGATAGCGCCGGGATGCCGGCCCCCGATGCGGCGAGGAGGTTGGCCCGGGCCTGGCGCGCCAGCGAGTATGCCCGTGAGGTGGCCGGGACGAGGTCGAGGGCCTGGACCGCGCCGTCGACGTCCTGCCGCATGGCCCGGATCCGAGCCATCCCGAACGCCGCGGCCGGGGTGTAGTTCGCGTCAGTCCGGGCGCACACCGCATAGAGGTTCTCGGCGACGTCGAGCTCGCTGCTGGCCTCGCACGCGCTGGCCAGGGCGAGCTTCGGTGCCAGTTCCCCGGGGACCTGGCCGTACACCGCGTTGAAGGCGCTTTGTGCCAATCGAGGGTCGCCCTGCTGCAGCGCGGACAGGCCCTGCATCCACACCGCCCTCCACTCCCACGGGTCGACGCGCAGCATGGCGTTGGCCGCGGAGTCGACGAGGTCCGGCTGACCGGCGGCGAGGGCAGCCCGGCAGATCGCGAGGTGGACCTCGGGCGACGTCGTGGGTGCCTTGTGCAGCAACGCGAGCCGCTCCTGCGGCGTCCCTTGGCTCAGCCCGTGCAGCCAGCTGGCCTGGGGGTCCGATGGGTCGATGCGCAAGCCGGGCAGCGTCTGCCAGTCGAGCCGGTCGGTCTCGATCGCCGGCTCCTCGAAGAGCAGCGACGTGGACGAACCGGTTGCGCGCCCGAGCCGCTGGTCCTGTGCGACGACCTCGCGGAGCACTCCCAGCGCCTGGACCCGCAGCTCGTCGGCCGATGCGAACCGGTCGTCGGGTGACGTGGCGCAGGCCTTGAGCAGCAGCCGGTAGAGAGAGTCGTACTTCTGGAACAGCGGCGTCGACTCGACCGGCGGAAGCGAGTCGACGTAGGTCGACTGATAGCCGCGGAACTCCATCATGAGGACGACGAGGGTGCGCCCGATCGTGTAGATGTCCGAGGCGACCGTGGTGCCCTGCGTCGCCACCTCGGGCGCCTGGTAACCGACCGTCCCGAAGATCGCGGAGTCCTCGTCGTCGATCCGGCGCACGCCGCCCAGGTCGATCAGCTTGATCATGTCGCCGACCTGGATGAGGTTGTCCGGCTTGAAGTCGCAGTAGACCAGCCCGAGATCGTGGAGGTATTGGAACGCCGGCAGGATCTCGATGAGGTACGCCAGCGCCTGGTCCGCGGGGATCGGGTCGTAGCGGCCCGCCTTGCGCATGCGTTGTTTCAGAAGCGATTTCAGCGAGGTGCCGCCGACGTACTCCATGACGATGTAGCCGGCGTCCTCGTGGGTCACGAAGTTGTAGATCTCGACGATGTGGGGGTGCGACACCTGCGCCAGGAACCGCTGTTCGGCGATCGCCGCGGCCAGCGCGTCGGGGTCGCCGGAGTTGAGCAGGCCCTTCAGGACGACCCAGCGGTTGGAGACGTTCTTGTCGCGCGCGAGGTAGATCCAGCCGAGACCGCCGTGGGCGAGGCAGCCGGCCACCTCGTACTGGCCCGCGACCAGGTCGCCGGGCTTCAGCTTGGGGTCGAAGGAGAACGCCTGGCGGCACTTCGCGCAGAACCCGGTGGTGCGTCCCGGCTGCCCGTCCTTGCCACGCCCGACCGGGTTGCCGCAATTGGAGCAGAACCGCTTGTCCTCGGGGACGACCGGGTCCTTCATGATCGCCGTGCTGGCGTCGATGGCCGGTAACGACGGGATGGTCGTCAGGCCGGCGCCGAGCCGGGCGGTCCGCAGCCGCTGTGACTCCGAGCGCACTCGCCGGGTCTTCGCGCTGCCGCCGAGGCCGGCGCGCGCGGA
>DATLQE010000290.1:0-3135 GCA_035535335.1 Lapillicoccus sp.
GCCCTCGACATCACCCCCGACGCGAAGACCGCTTGGGTCGAGACCGGGATGACGGCGGGCGAGTACACCACAGCCGTCGGCGAGCAGGGGCGTGCCACGGGCCTGGGCGACACCGGCTCAGTGGGGATCGGCGGGATCACACTCGCGGGCGGAATTGGTTTCCTGGTCCGTAAGTACGGGCTGACGATTGATGACCTGCTCGCGGCCGAGGTGGTCACTGCCGACGGTGAGATCGTGCAGACGAGCGAGGAGAGCGAGCCCGACCTCTTCTGGGCGATCCGCGGAGGCGAGGGCAACTTCGGCGTCGCCACCCGCCTCCAGCTGCGGTTGCACGAGATCTCCCAGATCGTCGGCGGGATGGTGATGCTGCCGGCCACCCCGGAGGTGATCACCGGCTTCCTTGAGGCGGCCGAGGCGGCCCCGGAGGAGCTCTCGACGATCGCCAACGTGATGCTGGCGCCGCCGATGCCATTCATTCCTGAGGAGGCGCATGGCAAACCGGTGCTGATGGGGATGCTGGCCGACGTCGGCCCGGCCGATCAGGCCGAGGAGGTGCTGGCGCCGTTCCGGGCGCTCGGCAAGCCGTACGCCGACATGGTGCGGCCGATCCGCTACCCGGAGATCTACGAAGGCGAGGGACCGGAGGTCCGGTATGCGGCCGGGACGAATTTTTTCGTCGATGCCCTCGCGCCGCCCGACGCGGCGACGATCCTCGAGCAGCTCCACCGGTCGACGGCGATGATGACGGCCGTTCAGCTGCGGGTGCTCGGTGGGGCGCTGTCGCGAATCCCCAACGACGCCACCGCCTTCGCCCACCGCGACCGCGGGCTGTTTGTCAACATCGCGGCGATGTTTATGGATCCGGGCGAGAAGGACACCCATGATGCATGGGTCGCCGGCATGGCCGATTCGCTCGGCAAGGACGAAGCGGGCGGCTACGTCGGGTTCCTCGGCGAGGAGGACGAGGGGACGGTCCGCGCTGCTTACCCTGGCCCGACTTGGGACCGGCTCCGCGAGCTGAAACGGCGCTACGACCCGGACAACCTCTTCCGCCTCAACCACAACATCCCGCCAGCGGACGGCTGAGCGAGACCGCATCAGGTGAGAGCCCGTGCGGCGGGACGACCTCATCGCGTGGCACGTCCCGCAGGTGCTGAGCGAGGATTCAGCGATGCCTAAACGGGTCGTCGAGCTGGCCATGCCGGTCGCCCCAGAACATGTCCGCCACCGGTCGACGAATTGCTGCGGATCCCCGAACGGAGCGCTGTCTCAACTTGCCCCACCTCATCAACGGCCTCCCGACCCAGCCTCCCTGTCCCCGATCTTCGACTGGCTCATCTTCGCGCTGCGTTCGCACCCGAGCAGCTCATAACAGGGCGTCCAGACGAGGAAGGGTGTTGCCGTACGCCGTCAGCCATACGAGAACGCGTCGCCGCAAGAGGACGTCTTGCGGACAGCGGCGGTCTCCAGTGGGCCCCGGTACGATCACCGGATGTCGCGCGTGCTTGTCACCGGGATGTCGGGAGTCGGCAAGTCGACTCTGCTGGAAGGACTGGCGCGCAGGGGCTATACCGTTCTCGACACCGATTACGACGGTTGGGTCCTCGCAGACGGTCGCTGGGACGAAGCCCGGATGAGCGACTTGCTCGACTGTGTGAGTAGCATCGTCGTCTCGGGGACGGTCGAGAATCAGGCGAAGTTCTACGATCGCTTCGACCACATCGTGCTCCTGTCGGCACCAATCGAAACGCTCACCGCGAGGTTGATGACGCGGACCTCAAACCCGTACGGCAGTCGTCCGGAAGAACAGAGGGAGATCGCGCACTACGTCGAAACGGTTGAGCCGCTTCTGCGTCAAGGTGCCGGCGTCGAGCTCGACGGTCGAGCCGAGCCCGCCTCGCTGGTTGATGCTGTCGAAACTCTTATCGCAGCCAGCGAAGGATCGCGCCCCGGCGCGGACGACTCGGCGCTGTAACGCGCAATCGTTTGCCGGCTGGTGCGAATCGAACACCGGGCCACTCCAGACCATTGACAGCACTGCAGCGTGGTCAACGACGCACTACGCTGCGGTCGTGACCGGGCCTGTCTTCGAGTTCTCGGAGGTCTTCAACGAGGACTACCTCTATTTCTATGGCCCTGACTTAGAGGGGGCCAGCGATGCCCAGGCTGAGACGGTCTGGCGCCTGCTCGACTTACAGCCTGGAATGGACGTCCTTGACCTAGCCTGCGGTCACGGGCGAATCGCCAATCGCCTGGCGCAGCGCGGCGCGCGGGTTACGGGTCTCGATGCCACGCCTCTCTTCCTCGAGCACGCACGGCGGGACGCCGCAAAGCGAGGCATCGAGGTGGACTACGTCTCCGGTGATATGCGGTCCCTCCCCTGGCCGGAGCACCGCTTTGAACGCGTCATCAGCTGGTTTACATCCTTCGGCTACTTCGATGACACCGACAACCAGAAAGTCCTGTCTGAGGCGCACCGGGTGCTTCGTCCAGACGGCCTGCTCCTGGTCGAGAACAACAACCTTGCTGAGCTCCTCCCCCGCTGGCTACCGGCTGTCGTGGTCGAGAGGGACGGAGACTTCATGATCGACCGGTCCACGTTTGAGCCGGCGACGGGTCGTGCTGTGACCAAGAGGACTTGTGTCCGCGATGGACAGGTCCGACGGTTCACCTTTTCGGTGCGTATGTTCATAGGGGTTGAGCTGAAAGACTGGCTTCTCGCCGCCGGCTTTGACAGCGTGGACCAGCTCGACCACGAAGGCGCAGCGCTGACTGCGGGGTCCGGTCGCATGGTCTCTGTTGCTCACAAGGCATCCGGCGCGGACAAGTTGCGAACCAAATCCAGACCGATCACGTGACGTGTCGATCGCCCGTAGCCCCACCCCTCGGCGGGTGACCTCGGACCCGCGGCGGCCGGCATGACATCGGTCGGGCCACCGATACGCTGATCGAGTGGCGATCCAGACACCGGATCAGCGTGTCCGTGTCTTTGTTAGCTCGACTATGCAGGAGCTGGCGCCGGAGCGGCACGCAGTTCGGGAGGCGATCGAAAGCCTTCACCTAACGCCGGTCATGTTTGAGCTAGGGGCGCGGCCATATCCGCCGCGTGCCCTCTACCGCGCCTACCTGGAGCAG
>DATLQE010000291.1:0-8678 GCA_035535335.1 Lapillicoccus sp.
GGCAGCATCCCGATGGCGGCGTGCTCGGCGGCGTGGGCCGCTCCCGAGATGGCCGCCTCCGGCACGTTCCAGGCCGCGAGCAGCTCGACCGGGACCGTCCACCACACCGCCTTGGTCGGCAGCGAACGCACGGGAAGGGCAAGCGGGTGCTCACCGATGACCTCGCCGGTCGGCAACCGGCGCAGGAAGGACGTCACCTGGGTCTGCACCCGGACGTCACCGAAGTGGCATTCCACTGCGCCCCACTGGCGGGAGCGCTCGACGGCGACGATGTCGAATGCCGACACGGAGCGGGCCTGCGTCGACCAGCCCGGGTCGCCCACCCGGACCAGGGCGCAGCCCTCGTCGAGATCAAGGCTCAGCACGACGTAGGTCTCGCCCTGGTGGACGTAGACGGCGCCCGGGTGTACGGCGGTGTGCGAGCGAGCGTCGTCGATGGTGCCGAGCACGCGGCCGGTGCAGTGGTCGGCGATCCGCAGGGTGGTGCCCGAGCCGCGGAGAGACACCCGGTCGGCCGGTCGCTCCCCGTTCGCCACGAACCAGCCGGTCGGACGCCGTCGCAGCACACCGGAAGCGGTCAGGCCGTCCAACAAGGGCAGCATCGACGGGCCGAAGTACGTGGCGTCGGCCTCGGTCAGCGGCAGCTCGGCGGCGGCCGCGGCGAGGTGGGGCCCGAGCACGTAGGGGTTCTCGGGGTCCAGCACCGCGGTTTCGACGGACTGGCCGAACACGGCGTCCGGATGGTTCACGAGATACGAGTCCAGCGGGTCGTCCGCGGCGACGAGCACGGCCAACGACTCGGTGCCGGCGCGTCCGGCCCGGCCGGCCTGCTGCCACATCGACGCACGAGTGCCGGGCCACCCGGCGAGCAGGACGGCGTCGAGACCCGAGATGTCGATCCCGAGCTCCAGCGCGGTCGTGGCGGCCAGTCCGAGCAGACCGCCGGCCCGGAGCGCCGCCTCCAGCTCACGGCGTTCCTCGGGAAGGTACCCACCCCGGTATGCCGCGACCGCCTCTCCCAGTGTGACGTCCAGCTCGCGCAGGTGGCTGCGGGCAGCGGCCGAGATCACCTCGACACCGGCCCGGGAACGGGCGAAGGCCACCGTCTGGACGCCCTGGGCGACGAGGTCGGTCAGCAGGTCCGCGGACTCGGCGACCGCGCTCCGCCGGTGCGAAGAGCGACCACTCCGGTCTGGCTCCACCGGGACAGCGTTCGTCGTTCCGCTGGGGTTCTCCTGCTCCGGACCGCCGTCGCCGTCGTGCGGTTCGGAGGTGGTGTGCGGGCGCCAGGCATGCCCGGTCTCTCCCGGCTGCCAGAGCCCGAACGTGAGCGCCGCCCGGGGCGAACCGTCCTCGGTGACGGGGTGCACCGGCATACCGACCAGCCGGCCGGCGAGCACCGCGGGCTCGGCGACGGTGGCCGAGGCCAGCACGAAGGTCGGCGCCGACCGGTACCGGGCGCACACCCGCCGCAGCCGGCGCAGCACCATCGCCAGGTGCGACCCGAAGACGCCTCGATAGACGTGGCACTCGTCGAGCACCACGTAGCGGAGTGCTCGGAGGAACGGCGCCCAGTGCTCGTGGCCGGGGAGCAGGGAGTGGTGGAGCAGGTCGGGGTTGGTCAGGACGTAGTTGGCGTGCTCGCGCACCCACCGGCGGTCCTCGGGGGAGGTGTCGCCGTCGTATGCGGCGGCACGAAGTCCCGGGAGGGCCAGGCGGTGGAGCCGGTCGAGCTGGTCGTGGGCCAGCGCCTTGGTGGGAGCCAGGTAGAGCGCGGTCGCGCCCCGCCCGTTCGGGGCCGTCGAGCCGTCGAGGACGTCCGAGAGGGCCGGGAGCAGGTATCCCAGCGACTTGCCCGACGCCGTTCCGGTCGACAGGACGACGTGCGTCCCCGCGTGCGCGGCCTCGGCCGCCTCGAGCTGGTGGCTCCAGACGCTGGACAGCCCCGCTTGGGTGAGCGCGGCATACAGGCTGGGCGTCACCCACTGCGGCCACGGCGCGGGCGATGCCGCCCGAGCCGGCACCCGGTGGACGTGCGTGAGCCGCTCGCGCCGCTCGTCCCGCGCCAGGCTGGTCAGCAGCGCCTCCGGCGAGGGACGACCAGAGCCACGGGTGCCCGGGGACACGCCAGCGAGGGCGGCCGCCGAGGCACTCGCGGGCGATCCCGGACCGGGGGGTGGAACAGCGCTGGGCATCGCCGATACGGTACGTCCGCCCGATGCCCGGAGAGTAGGGTTCGGGCGTCGACCGGGGCGGCATGTCGCGCGCCTGGCGTGGGCAGGCGCCCCCGGTCGGGCCGCGCAGCAGGTACGAACAGGTAGGACCCTTGGACCTCGACATCGGAACCTCGGTGGTCGACGGCCGCACGGTGGTGCAGGTCGTCGGGGAGATCGACGTCTACACCGCGCCGCAGCTGCGGGAACGGCTCGACGCGGAGATCGACGCCGGCCGGTACGACCTCGTCGTCGACCTCTCCGGCGTGACGTTCATGGACTCCACCGGCCTTGGCGTCCTCGTCGGCCGGCTGAAGCAGATTCGCCTCAACGACGGCTCGATGCGGCTCGTGTGCGCCCACGACCGGGTGCTAAAGGTCTTCGTCATCACCGGCCTCGACAAGGTCTTCGCCATCTACCCCACCGTGGGGGAGGCCGTCGCCGCCGGTTAGGCCGCGCTCACCGCCGGTGGCTCGTCGAGCGTCGCGATAGGGGCGGCCAAGCAATGTCGCTCACACTCTGGTTTGATTAGGGCCAGCACCTACCTCCAGGTAGGGTTTCCCGGCGAATCACCCGCGCGTTCCTGCTGTGCTCACTTCTGGGGGCTAAAGACGGGTCCGTCCACTCAAGGGTGAGTGAGCGTCCTCAAGGAGGAAGTGCAGTATGCCCAACCTTGCCCCCGCCGCGGAGTCCTCGTTGGAGCTGGCCGGCAACAACCTGGTCCTCGTCTACGCGGTTCTCGCCATCGCCGTGATCGCCCTGGTGTTCGGCCTGTTCTTCCGGCGCCAGGTGCTGGCCGCCGATCCCGGCACCGAGAACATGCAGACCATCGGCGCTGCGGTCGAAGAGGGCGCGCAGGCCTATCTCAACCGCCAGTTCCGCACGCTCAGCATCTTCGTCGTCCTCGTCTTCGGACTGCTGTTCCTCCTCCCAGCCGACACGATGAGCGTCAAGCTGGGCCGGTCGATCTTCTTCGTGGTCGGGGCGATCTTCTCCGCCCTCATCGGTTACCTGGGCATGTCCCTCGCGGTCAAGGCCAACGTGCGGGTCGCGTCCGCCGCGCGCGACGGCAAGCGTGACTACGGGATGCGGATCGCGTTTCGGACCGGTGGCACGGTCGGGATGGCGACGGTCGGGCTCGGTCTGCTCGGCGCGGCCATCGTCGTGCTCGTCTACCGGGGCGACGCCCCGAAGGTCCTCGAGGGCTTCGGCTTCGGCGCCGCGCTGCTCGCCATGTTCATGCGAGTCGGTGGTGGCATCTTCACCAAGGCCGCCGACGTCGGCGCGGACCTCGTCGGCAAGGTCGAGGCGGGCATACCCGAGGACGACCCGCGCAATGCCGCCACCATCGCCGACAACGTCGGTGACAACGTCGGCGACTGCGCCGGCATGGCCGCCGACCTCTTCGAGTCGTATGCGGTGACCCTCGTCGCCGCGCTCATCCTCGGCTCCGTCGCCCTTGCCCCGGGTTCGGAAGGCCTGGTCTTCCCGCTGATCATCCCCGCGATCGGCGCCATCACGGCGATCATCGGGGTCTTCATCACCAGGGTGAAGCCGGGCCAGAACGCGCTCTCGGCCATCAACCAGGGGTTCTACATCTCCGCGGTGATCTCGGCGGTCCTGTCCGTAGCAGCGGTGTTCATCTACCTGCCCAACGTCGTCGCGGCCAAGACCGACGCCAACGGGGCGATCACCGACCCGGCGGTCGACGGCCTGCACATCCGCGCCAGCGTCGCCGTCATCCTCGGCATCGTCCTGGCCGCCATCATCCTCTGGCTGACCGGCCACTTCACCGGCACCGACAAGCGGCCGACTCGTGACGTGGCCCGCACCTCGCGTACCGGTGCCGCCACGGTGATCCTCGCCGGCATCGGGGTCGGGTTCGAGTCGGCGGTCTACACCGCGGTCATCATCGGCGCGGCGGTCTACGGCGCGTTCCTGCTCGGTGGCGGCTCGGTCTCGCTGGCGCTGTTCTTCGTGGCGGTCGCCGGTACCGGTCTGCTCACCACGGTGGGCGTCATCGTCGCCATGGACACCTTCGGCCCGGTCTCCGACAATGCCCAGGGCATCGCCGAGATGTCCGGCGACATCGACGCCGAGGGCGCGCAGATTCTCACCGACCTCGACGCTGTCGGAAACACCACCAAGGCGATCACCAAGGGCATCGCCATCGCGACGGCCGTGCTGGCCGCGACCGCGCTGTTCGGCTCGTTCACCGACGCCTGGAGCACCCAGGTGCAGCAGCTGCTCAACACGAACCAGATCACCGAGGCGCCGAGCCAGTTCGTGCAGGACATGTTCAACACCCAGATCGTCACGCCGAGCACGCTCGTCGGACTGCTCCTCGGTGCCGCCGTGGTGTTCCTCTTCTCCGGGCTCGCGATCAACGCCGTCACCCGGGCCGCCGGCGCCATCGTCTTCGAGGTGCGTCGCCAGTTCCGCGAGCACCCCGGAATCATGGACTACACAGAGAAGCCCGAGTACGCCCGGGTCGTCGACATCTGCACCCGCGACTCGCTCCGCGAGCTCGCCACGCCGGGCCTGCTGGCCGGTCTCACCCCGGTCGTTGTCGGCTTCGGCCTCGGCGTCGGCGCCCTGGCCGGCTTCCTCGCGGGTGCCATCGGCACCGGCTGCCTCATGGCCGTCTTCCTCGCCAACAGCGGCGGCTCGTGGGACAACGCGAAGAAGATCGTCGAGGACGGCCACTACGGCGGCAAGGGCTCCGACGCCCACGCGGCCACGGTCATCGGCGACACCGTCGGCGACCCGTTCAAGGACACCGCCGGCCCGGCGATCAACCCGCTCATCAAGGTCATGAACCTCGTCTCGGTGCTCATCGCGCCGGCCATCGTGATCCTGACCCTCGGCAACTCCGCCAACCCGCTGGTGCGGTACGGCATCGCCGCGGTCGCGCTGATCATCATCATCGCGGCGGTGGCGGTCGCGAAGTCGCGCGATCTCGCGGTCGGCGGCGACGACGACGTCGATGAGCAGCCGCTCGACGACGGCGAGCTCGCCGCCACCCCCGAGGAGGAGGCGCTGGTCACCGGCGCCGAGGAGGAGGCCTCCCTCGCCCGGGCTCGCGCGGAGGCGGACGAGGAGCAGAGCCGGGTCTGACCGGCTACCCAACGCCCGAAGAGGAGCGCAGCGTCCGGGATCTCGCGGACGCTGCGCTCCCATCAGCGGGTGAGGCAGGACGCATACGGTGTGGCGAATGCCTCCGCCGCCGCGCACCGACCCCGCCCTGCTCCGCGCCCTTCGCGCGGACCTCGAGCACGGGGCATACACCGTCGACGGTGTTCGTGCGGTCCTAGGCCCGGTGGCCGTTGCGGCGCTCCACCGCGAACAGGCGCTCCCCGCCGACCTCGCCACGCGCGGCCAACAAGAGCCCACCGCCGTCCTCGTGCGGTGCTTCGCCCTCGGTATGCCGGTGTCCGGCGTCGACTTCGACCGCGCGCTCCCGTCGCTGGCGAGCGCCGGCGCGGTCGCCCTAGGACTGGTCGAGACGAGCGGCGGGGAGGTGCGCGCGACGTGTGACCTGCGTCCCTACGGCGACGAGGCGCACGACTGGTGGGTCGTCGCCGACCAGTCGGAGATCGCTCCCGGCGGTCCGCTCCCCCCGGACCACGTCCTCGGCGTCGGGCCGGCCTCGACGACCGTCGCTCAGTGGACGCCGCGCCGCCCGGTCCGCCGCGCGCTCGACCTCGGCACGGGTTGTGGCGTCCAGGCCCTGCACCTGGCGACTCATTCCGACGAGGTCGTCGCGACCGACGTCTCCGAACGTGCGCTCGCCTTCGCGCAGTTCACGACGACCCTAAACGCTGCCGAGGTCGAGCTGCGGACCGGCAGCCTTCTCGAACCGGTCGCCCGCGAGCGGTTCGACCTCGTCGTGAGCAACCCGCCCTTCGTCATCACGCCGCGGCGCCGGGGGTTCGCCAGGTACGAGTACCGCGACGCCGGACTCGTCGGCGACGCCGTCGTCCAGCGCCTCGTCCGGGCCCTCGGCGACCACCTGGAGGCGGGCGGCGTCGCCCTCCTGATCGGCAACTGGGAGGTGGCGGCCGGCCAGACCTGGCGGGACGTGTGGGGTTCGTGGCTCGAGGGCGCCGGCGTCGACGCCTGGGTCGTCCAGCGCGACGAGCAGGACCCGGCCGAATACGCCGAGCTGTGGGCCGGGGACGCCGGGTCGCGCAGCGGCACGCCGGGCTACGACGACCTGTATGCGGAATGGCTGGCCGACTTCGCCGGCCGCGGTGTCGAGCGGATCGGGTTCGGGGTGGTCGCCCTCCAGCGCCCGGCGCACTCGCGAGCGGTTTGGACCGACCTGACGGACCATCGAGGACCGGTGGCCGCTGCGATGGGCGCGATTGTCGATGCCGGCCTGCGAGCGCGTACCTGGCTGGCCGAGCATGACGACGACGCCCTTCTCGACGCCGCGTGGACCTGCGCCGCGGACGTCGTCGAGGAGCGGCACGCCCGGCCCGGCGCGGCGGACCCCGAGGTGATCCAGCTGCGGCAGGGCGGAGGTCTCGGCCGGGTGGTCCGGCTCGACACGGTCGGTGCGGGACTGATCGGTGTCTGCGACGGGAGCCTCACGGCGCGACAGGCGCTGGGCGTCATCGCGGCGCTGCTCCACCAACCCGAGGCGGCGGTGGTCGAGACCGCGACGCCCGTGTTGCGAGCGCTGGTCTCGGACGGGCTGCTGATCTGAGGTCAGCCCGACCCAGGCCGGGCCGATACGGTCCGAGGGTGACCGCTGCCGCTGACGACCCGACGCTGACCACGGACCAGGAGATGCGTCGGACGCTCCGCGAGGTGCGCCGAGTGGCCAACCTCCTCATGCGTGGCCTGGAGCCGGACGACGCCGGGCCGAGTCTTCTCGACGTCCTCGAGGCGCACCTCGGCGTCCGTCCGGAGGGGCTGCCGGTCACCACCGAGGAGATACCGGGGCACCGGACCGTCGACGCCGACATCGCCGTCGAGGAGCTGGCCGGGCGCGACTCCGACGCGCAGCTCCTCGGACTCGGCGGCGGCGAGATGCGGCACCACGTGACGTTCGGCGACCAGATCCAGCACGCGCAGATGGGCCTCGCCGGCACGCTCGGCCAGGTCGAGTACGTACAGAGGGCGACCGGGCCCGGCTCCGACGACCACCGCAACGTCATCGCCGTGGGCCTCCGACTGTTCCGGTACCGGGGCGAGCCCGTCGCGGTACGCCAGATGGCGCCGACGGCGCAGGCGATGCGGCCGGTGGGCACCATCGACGTGATGGCGGCCGACGCCGAGGTGAGCAAAGCGCTCGTGGCCGAGGTGCGCGAGCTGATGGTCGAGCGCAGTGTGCTGCGCGGGCAGGTCGTCACCTTCTCCCACGACCCCTACGGGCCCGGTCTGGCCGGGATCGGTTTCGTCGAGCGCCCGACGCTGACTCGGACCGACGTCGTGCTTCCGGACGGGCTCCTCGAGCGGGTGAGCGAGCACGTGCTCGGAATCGCGGCGCACCGCGAGGTCCTCGTTGCGTATGGCCAGCACCTCAAGCGGGGCGTGCTCCTCTTTGGGCCGCCGGGTACCGGGAAGACGCACACGATGCGCTACCTGCTCAGTCAGGGCCGCGACACGACCGTCGTCCTGCTCGCCGGCGGGTCGCTGCAGTTCATCCATGACGCGGCCAAGGTGGCCCGTGCCCACCAGCCGGCGATCGTCGTCCTCGAGGACTGCGACCTCGTCGCTGAGGACCGCTCGTTCGGGCCGATGGCCAAGCCGTTGCTCTTCGAGGTCCTCGACGCGCTCGACGGCATCGACGCGGACGCCGACGTCGCCTTCCTGCTCACGACGAACCGGGTGGAGAACCTCGAGCGGGCGCTCAGCCAGCGGCCGGGTCGGGTCGACCTCGCCGCCGAGATACCGCTTCCCGACGAACCGGGCCGCCGCACACTGCTCCGCCTGTATGCGGGTGCGCTCTTCTCCGACGAGGCGGTGCGCGACGCGGCCGTGCGGAGCGAGGGAACGACGGCCTCGTTCGCCAAGGAGCTGGTCCGCCGGGCGGTGCTGCTCGCCGCCGCGGCCGGCGCCGAGCCGGCCGACGAGCACCTGTCCGCCGCGCTCGACGAGCTCCTGTCCGACACCGAGACGCTCACCCGAAGCCTCATGGGCGTCGGGACGGAAGCGCCGGGACGTTTCCCGGAGTTCGGGCCGGCGGGGTTCTGATGACCGACCGCGCGGCCGACTTCCTCGCCCTCCACGTCCCCGGCACGCCGCTGCTGATGCCGAACCCGTGGGACGCCGGGTCCGCCCGGCTGCTCGCCGCGATGGGCTTCCAGGCCCTCGCAACAACCAGCGCCGGGTTCGCGGGCACCCACGGGCGCACCGACGGCACCGTCACTCGCGACGAGGCGCTGGCCCACGCCGCCACCCTCGTCACCGCGGTCGACGTCCCGGTCTCGGCGGACCTCGAGAACGGCTTCGGCG
>DATLQE010000292.1:0-5519 GCA_035535335.1 Lapillicoccus sp.
GAGTGACGGTGGTGCTCACCGAGGAGTCGCCGATCGTCCGGGTCGCGGGGACGAAGGCGGCGCCACTACTGACGAAGAACAAGGGAATCCGCACGGTCGGCGACCTGCTCGAGTACGTTCCGCGCGGCTACGTCGCGACCAACGCCCTGACCGATCTCTCGACGCTGCGCGAGGGCCAGACCATCCTCGTGGTGGCCGAGGTGGCGCGCGCCGTGACCCGGCCGATGAAGAACCGCCGCCAGAAGATGCTCACCGCCACGCTCACCGACCGGCGGATCGAGATCGACGTGACCTTCTTCAAGGCGTGGGGTCATGAGGCCAAGCTGGTCCCGGGCAAGATCGGGATCTTCGTGGGGGTCGTCTCGACGTTCAACGGGCGCTGGCAGCTGACCCACCCGGAGTACGAGATCCTCGGCTCCGCGCGGGACGGGTGGGACGTCGGGCCCGACGGGTCACTGGGGAGCGGGAGCCGGCTCGACGCATACCGGGAGCACCGCATCCCCGTCTACTCCGAGACCGGCAACGCGAGCTCCCTCCAGATCCGCCGCATGGTCGAGCAGGCCATGCACGACGTGGAGGAGATCCGCGAGCCACTGCCGGCGTCGGTGCGGGAGCGGCGCGGCCTGCTCGGGCGTCGCGAGGCGCTGGAGCTGGTGCACTCGCCACGGGTCGAGGAGGACCCCGACGTCGGCGTCGACCGACTGCGCTACGACGAGGCCTTCGTGCTGCAGGCGATCCTCGCCCAGCGACGCAAGAGCGTCGAGGCGATGGAGGCGACCGCGCGTCTGCCGCGCCCCGACGGGCTGCTCGCGGCGTTCGACGCGCGGCTCCCGTTCGAGCTCACCGCCGGACAGCGGGCGGTCGGGGAGACGCTCGCGTCAGAGCTCGCCCGAAGCCGGCCGATGCACCGGCTGCTCCAGGGGGAGGTCGGTTCGGGCAAGACCGTGGTGGCTCTGAGGGGGATGCTCGCCGTTATCGACGCGGGTGGGCAGGCCGCGCTGCTCGCCCCGACCGAGGTCCTCGCCGCCCAGCACCACCGCTCAATCTCGGCGCTGCTCGGCGACCTGGCCATGGGTGGGCAGCTCGGCGGTTCCGACATCGGCACGCGCGTCGTGCTGCTCACCGGGTCGCAGTCCTCCGCCGCCCGGCGGGCGGCGCTCAACGACGCGGTCACCGGCGACGCGGGGATCGTCGTGGGGACGCACGCGCTGATCCAGGAGCACGTGGCCTTCCATGACCTGGCACTGGTCGTGGTCGACGAGCAGCACCGGTTCGGCGTCGAGCAGCGGGACGCGTTGCGGGAGAAGGGCCGCACACCCCCGCACCTGCTGGTCATGACCGCCACGCCGATCCCGCGGACCGTGGCCATGACGGTCTTCGGCGACATGGAAACCTCGACACTGCGCGAGCTGCCGGCGGGGCGCCTGCCCATCCAGACCCACGTCGTCGAGACCTCGAAGCCGGCGTGGGTGGACCGGGCCTGGCGGCGGGTCGCCGAGGAAGTCGGGAAGGGTCACCAGGCATACGTCGTCTGCCCGAAGATCGGCGACCCGGCCGATCCGGACGCGGTGGACGACCTGGTCGACGATCCTGCGCCCGAGCCGTCGGCGGACAGGGAGGGGGCGCCCCGCGAGCTCACCGGCGTCTACGCCATGGCCGATGAGCTCCGAGCGGTTCCGGCCCTGGCCGGGCTCCGGATCGAGGTACTCCACGGGCGGCTCGAGCCGGACGTCAAGGACCGGACCATGCGGGCGTTCGGCGCCGGCGAGATCGACGTCCTGGTGTCGACGACGGTCATCGAGGTCGGCGTCGACGTCGCCAATGCCTCGGTCATGGTCGTCATGGACGCCGACCGGTTCGGAATCTCCCAGCTGCACCAGCTGCGTGGACGCGTCGGCCGCGGAACCGTGCCGGGTCTCTGCCTGCTGCTCACCGACGCGGTCGAGGGGACCGCTGCCCGGGAGCGACTCGACGCGGTGGCGGCAACGACGGACGGGTTCGAGTTGGCTCGGCGCGATCTCGAATTGCGGCGGGAGGGCGACGTGCTGGGCGCCCGGCAGAGCGGCCGCGCGTCGTCGGTCCGCTTCCTGAGGATGGCGAACCCGCACGACGCGCGGATCATCACCGCCGCGCGGGAGGACGCCACGGCGGTCGTCGACGCCGATCCGACGCTCGCCGACCACCCCGAGCTGGCCGCCCGCGTTGCCGCCCGGCTCGACGAGGAGCAGGCGGCCTACCTGGAGCGGGGCTGACGCCCGTGACTCGACCCTGACCCGCATCATCAGCGGCGCCGCCGGGGGGCGCCGGCTGCAGACCTCGGGGGGACCGCGGACCCGGCCCACCTCCGACCGCGTGCGCGAGGCGCTCTTCTCCCGGCTCGAGCACCTCGACGTGCTCGCCGCTGCGCGAGTGCTCGACCTGTACGCCGGTTCGGGCGCTCTCGGACTCGAGGCGGCCAGCCGGGGCGCCCGGTCGGTTCTCCTCGTGGACGCCGACCGAGCGGCGGCCAAGGTGGCTCGGGAGAACGCCGCCGTGGTCGGGCTGCCCGGCGTCGTCGTCCGGCAGGACACCGTGGAGCGCGTCCTCGTGGCCGGGCCGGGCGGTGCCGGCCGGGTCGACCTGGTCTTCCTGGACCCGCCCTACGACCTGTCCGAGGACGCCCTGGGTGACGCCCTGGCCCTGCTGATACGGCACGGCTGGCTGGCTCCCGAGGCGCTCGTCGTGGTCGAGCGGTCCTCCCGCAGCCCCGAGCCTCGCTGGTCCGAGGGTCTCGAACCGGCGGGGGAGCGGCGCTACGGCGAGACCCGGATGTGGTTCGCTGACGGGCCGGGGCCCGACGACGTGGCCTGACCCGCCGCATACCCCCGCTGGGCTTCTCGGCCTCCCGCCGAGAGGCCAGGTTTGGCCGCTCTGGCGGCCTGAGAACGACGAAACGTGGCCTCTCGGGCGGAGGGAACGGGCGTTGGTAGCGTTCCGGCGTGGCCAGTGACGCACGCCGGGCGGTCTGCCCGGGGTCCTACGACCCCGTCACCAACGGACACGTCGACGTCGTGACCCGGGCGGCCACCCTCTTCGACGAGGTCGTGGTGGCGGTGCTCTACAACCCGGCCAAGCAGGGCGCCTTCCCGGTCGAGGAGCGGGTGAGCCTGCTGGAGGAGTCCCTGGCGGCCGTCGGGAACCTGCGCGTCGAGGCGTTCGCCGACCGGCTGCTCGTCGACGTCTGCCACGACGTCGGTGCGACCGCCATCGTCAAGGGCCTGCGCGGCGGCACCGACTTCGCGTACGAGCTGCCGATGGCCCTGATGAACAAGCACCTGACCGGAATCGAGACGGTGTTCCTCCCCGGAGACCCGCGGTTCGAGCACGTGTCGAGCTCCCTCGTCAAGGAGGTCGCCAAGTACGGCGGCGACGTCACGGGCCTGGTCCCCGATCCGGTGCTGGACGCCCTGAAGCGGCAATTTGGGGCCTGACCTGCGGCTCGGGTAATGTGGGACGTCGGTCTTCGTCCGTGCGTGGACGAGGGCCGAACCCTCGACCTCTCCGAGAAACTCATGCCGCGCCTCGACCCCCGCAACCCGATGGTCATCGACACCCGAGACCTGGTTCGGCGGCCGGGAACGATGCAGGAGCTGACCCGGAGGGTGAGGGCTCCCGAGGCCATCGGGACCGACATCATCGCCATTCCCGCGGGTGCCCCGCTGGACCTGGAGATCCGTCTGGAGTCGGTGGTCGAGGGGATCCTCGTGAGCGGTTCGGTCCGAGCCACGGCGACCGGAGCTTGCGTGCGGTGCCTGGAGCCGGCCACCTACCCGGTGGATGCGTCCTTCCTGGAGCTGTTCGCTTACGCCGATCGGGCGGCACACCACCACGAAACAGGTGCCGACGCGAACGGGGCCGACGAGGACGTCGTGCGCGTGCTCGAGGGAGACCTGGTCGACCTCGAACCCGTGGTCCGGGACGCGGTGGTGCCCTCACTGCCGTTCCAACCGGTGTGCCGGGACGACTGCCCCGGGCTGTGCTCCGAGTGCGGGGCCCTGCTCGCGGAGGACCCGGACCACCACCACGACACGATCGACCCGCGGTGGGCCGCCCTGACCGGGATGTTCGCCGAGACCCGAAACCCGGGGAACCCAGACCCAGAGAAGAGGACCTGACGTGGCCGTCCCGAAGCGGAAGACCTCGCGCTCCAACACCCGTTCGCGACGGGCGAACTGGAAGGCGGCGCCCGTCGCCCTCACGACCTGCCCGCAGTGCGGCAGCCCGACACAGCCGCACGTCGCGTGCCCGTCGTGCGGCACCTACCAGGGCCGTTACTACGCCACGGCCGAGCGTTCCGAGCACCAGGGCTGAGCGGGGCCACTCCGGGTGACCTCATGACGTCGCCGGCCGCGAACCGCAACGAATTCCCGCGACCCGTCGGCGCGCTTCTCGACTACCTCATCGAGGTGGTCGGGGAGCGGGTCGACGAGGCGCTGCTCGTGCGTGCCCTCACCCACCGCTCGTTCGCGTACGAGAACGGCGGCCTGCCCAACAACGAGCGCCTGGAGTTCCTCGGCGACTCGGTGCTCGGCCTGGTCGTCACCGACACGCTCTACCGGACCCACCCCGACCTGCCCGAGGGCCAGCTGGCCAAGCTGCGGGCCGCCGTCGTCAACATGCGCGCACTCGCCGAGGTGGCTCGGACGATCGGGCTGGGTGACTACGTCTTCCTCGGCCGCGGCGAGGAGGCCACCGGTGGCCGCGACAAGGCTTCGATCCTCGCCGACACCATGGAGGCGCTGATCGGGACCATTCACCTGTCCTGCGGGATGGGCAGTGCGAGCATCTTCGTCCACCACCTCTTCGACCCGCTCATGACCCAGTCGGCGTCCCTCGGCGCGGGCCTCGACTGGAAGACGAGCCTGCAGGAGCTCGCGGCCGCCGCGGCGCTCGGCACCCCCGAGTACCAGGTCGCCGAGTCCGGCCCCGATCACGAGAAGCAGTTCGTCGCGAGCGCCGTCGTCGGCGACGAGGTCCTCGGTCACGGCACCGGCCGCAGCAAGAAGGAGGCCGAGCAGCGCGCCGCCGAACAGGCCTGGGCCGCCCTCGACCAGCGTCGCCGGCCCAGCCCCGCCCTCGAGCCCGAGGTCCAGTGAGATCCGGTCGCCAACGGCCGGTTCGTATGCGTGAGATCGACGTGGCCTCGGGTGCCTGAGCTCCCCGAGGTAGAGACGGTGCGACGCGGGCTGGAGGCGTACGTCGTCGGCCGCGAGATCGAGACCGCCGAGTTCCGGGGCGCCCGGGTGACCCGGCGGCACGTGCCGGGCGCGGCGGACCTCCGCGCCAGGGTCGAAGGCTCTCGCATCGTCGAGGCCCGGCGGCGTGGCAAGTACCTCTGGCTCGTCCTGCGGGCTCCGGACGGCCATGAGCAGGGGCTGCTGATGCACCTCGGGATGAGCGGGCAGCTGCTCGTCCAGCCGCCGGACGCGCCGGAGGAGAAACATCTTCACGCGCGGTTCACTTTCGGTGATGGCGAGACC
>DATLQE010000293.1:0-3181 GCA_035535335.1 Lapillicoccus sp.
GCTGCCCCTCACCGGCGACGGCGCCGCGGTCTCCGCCGCCGCCGACACGCTTCGCCCCGAGACGACCGTGTGGTCGCGCGGGTCGAGCGTCACTCTGGCCCGGGACCAGCTGCGGACCGCCCTCGAGCGGGGCCGCGACACACACCCGGAACGGGCCCGCCTCGTCTTCTACCTGGGCGACGGGGAGCAGACCGCCGCCCAGGACCCGCGACCGTTCGACATCGACGGCCAGCTCGTCAACGGCGGCGCCGTCCTCGGCTACGGCACCGCGGCCGGTGGCCGGATGGCGATCACCGCGGCGTTCGAGACCGGCGACATCATCGATCCCTCGACCGGCCAGCCGGCGCTCTCGGTCATCGACGAGAAGCAACTGGCCTCGATCGCCGGCCAGCTCCGCGTTCCCTACGTGCACCGAACCCGCGACGACGGCGGCAACGGCATCGTCGAGACGGTCCGGCTCAAGGAGCTCGCGCCGTTGCGCGCCACCGATGCCGCCGAGATCGTCGGAGGCCGTTCGGAACTGGGTTGGGTCGCCCTGCTGCTGCTGGCCGCCCTGGCGGCGTGGGAGCTCGGCACCCTCGTCGCGGCCGCCTCGCGCCGCCGGGGCCGACCCGTGGCTGCCTCGGCCGCCGTACTGCCCAGAGCCGGTATGCGGTTGGCTGCCCTGCCGTCCAGCCGCACCCGCCGCCGGCCGGCCGCGAACTCGCCGGGCGGCGCGGTGACCATGCCGCTCGCGCCGCCGTTCGACCCCGCCGCACTCCCGGTCGACCCCTCCGCAGGACGTGCGCCCGAGACAACAGGAACCGGAGCACGACGATGACCACCGTCAGCCCGCTCCGTCCCGGATCCGGTGGCACCCCACCGACCCGGGCGCCCCGCACGTGGTGGCAGCTCCTGGCTACCGACCCCGAAACCCCGCAGGCCCGCGCGTCCCGGTTGCGGATGCGCAAGCGGCTCGCGCTGTGGTCACTGCCCTTCGTCCTCGCCCTGGCGCTCGTCGCCGCCAAGCTCCTGACCATGGTGGCGCTGGGCGACGAGGCGGTCAGCGCATACGCCTCCGGAAACGTCACCGGCACCGAGAGCGCCGGCCAGCGCCTCGAGTTCCTCAACCTCATCGAGCCGCACAAGGCGCCGTTCGCGCGCGGTGATGCCCGGGTGCTGGCCGGAGACTACGACGGGGCGCGGGCCGCGTTCGAGGAGGCGCTCGCCCTCGCGCCACGGGACTCGCGGGATTCGTGCCAGATCCGCGTCAACCTGGCGCTCAGCCTGGAGAAGCTCGGGCAGGCGGCGCAGACCGCAGGGCAAGCCGACGCGGCGAAGCAGTACTTCGACCGGGTACAGCAGGTCGTCAACGACGCGCCCCCCGGCTGCTTCGAAGGTGATGCGCAGGACGAGGAGGGCCAGCAGCTGCGCGACGCCCAGCAGCGCGCCCAGGACCAGAACCAACAGCAGCAGGACCAGCAGGACCAGCAGAGCCAGAACCAGCAGCAGCAGCCGTCGGAGGACAAGCAGCAACAGCTCGACGACAAGACCCGCGACAACCTCAACCAGCGGCAGCAGGGCGACGAGCAGCATGGCGCGGTGACGAAGCCGCCGGTCGACAAGCCCTGGTAGCAGCGACGGGTTGACCGGCGCGCCACGGAACGGCGATGGGTCCAGACTGCACCCATGTGTTTCTCGAGCGATCAGCACCCGCCCCTCCCGCCACGGACGAGTGACGTCGGCGAGCACGGCCCGACCGTTCTGACCGCCGCCGACGGCACCCGCCTTGCCGCATTCGACGCCGTCCCGGTGACCCGTCGTGGAGCGTCGCTCGTCCTGCTTCCCGACATCCGCGGGATGCACCCGTACTACACCGACCTCGCGATCGCCTTCGCTCAAGCGGGCATCGACACGGTCGCGATCGACCCGTACGCGCGCACCGCTGGACTCAGCGACCGCGGCGCGGGATTCGTGTTCCGGCCGCACGCCGACGCGCTGGAGCGCTCGTCGCTGGCCTCCGACGCGCGGGCGGCCAAGGACCGGCTGGCTTCTCGCAGCGACGACCCGGTCTTCACGCTGGGCTTCTGCCGCTTCGGGGCGGAGTCGTGGGCGCTGTCGGCGACCGACCTCGGCGCCGCCGGCTGCATGGGTTTCTACGGCAAGCCCGGGTCGGTGCTGGAGCTGGTGCCGTCGATGACGGCCCCGCTGCTCATCCTGGCCGCCGGCGCCGACGCGGCGACATCGCCGGAGGAGAACGCCGCCTTCGACCGGGCCCTCAGTGACGCGGGGGTCGACCACGAGTTCGTCGAGTACGCGGGCGCCCCTCACTCGTTCTTCGACCGATCGTTTGCCCAGTGGGAGGAGGCCTGCTCCGACGCGTGGAAACGGATGCTGCGCTTCGTCGACGCTCGGCGCTAGTCGAGGTCTCCCGCGCGGTATCGGAGCGGTGAACCTCGTGGCGTGACCTAGGAGCCGGTCGGCACCCAGGGGCCCACGCCGCCGATGCGCTCGACACGGTAGCGGATGACGTATCCCGGTCGCCGGGGTGCAGGGAACGTCGTCTCCGGCCCGACGTAGACCTTCGCGAGGCGGTCCAGCAGGTCCCACGCCTGATCGGTCGGCTCGACCGTCGCAGAGGTGTGGACGACCGCGTGCGGGTTGAGGAACACTCCCGGCTCGCGGGGCGCATCCATGGAGACGACGGCGCGCGAGTCGCGTTCGAGGTTGCGCAGCTTGACGCCGTGGTGAAGATGTCCCGTGACGAGGTCGTCGCCGTCGAGGCCGATCCAGACGACGGATACCTGAGGTGAGCCGTCCGCGTTGAGGGTGGTCACGTGGGCCATCGGACCCGACCCGACCAGCTCACGGAGCTCGGGAGGAAGCGTCGCCATGAGCGCCCACCCTAGGCCGCTGCGTGACGGTAGCCGTCCAGGTTCTCGCCGGCTCTTCGGGCTCGCCGCACGAGTTGCGCCGACGCTCACCCTCGACGACCGACAGCGCCACGATCCACTCCCGGCCGTCCCGGTGCACCACAGCGACCTCGAGTGGCGCGATGGCCCGGGCGGTGAGGGCCTCCAGGTCGGTCTCGCCGACCAGCTCGCGCACGGCGGACTCGCCGACCTGCACCCGGGGCGGATAGGCGCTCGACCCGCGGTCGTGCCAGGGGCCGAGCACGCCGGGTGCGAGCCGGCCGGCGTCG
>DATLQE010000294.1:0-2215 GCA_035535335.1 Lapillicoccus sp.
CGTTGACGGCGACGCCGACGCTGCCGTCGTAACGGGCGCTCGGTGGCTGAAGGACGTTGAGGCCTTCGACGATGAGCACGTCCGGGCTGCGCACGACGATCTGCTCGTCGGGCAGGATGTCGTAGGTCAGGTGCGAGTACATCGGCGCGGTCACCTCGCGGACGCCGGACTTCACCGAGGCGACGAACCGCATCAGCGCGCGTCGGTCGTACGACTCGGGAAAACCCTTGCGCGCCATAATGTTTCGCCGCTCCAGCTCGGCGTTCGGGAACAGGAACCCGTCCGTCGTGACCAGCTGCACGCGGGGCGTGTCCGGCCAGTGTTCGAGCAGCTCCCGGAGGATGCGTGAGGTCGTCGACTTGCCGACGGCGACCGACCCGGCCACTCCGATGACGAACGGCGTCCGCGGCGGCTGCTCCCCCAAGAACTCGCTCGTCACGTCGTGGAGGCTGTCGATGGCGCCGACGTAGTAGTTGAGCAGCCGCGAGATCGGGAGGTAGACGTCCTCGATCTCCTTCATGTCGAGCGGGTCGCCGAGCCCGCGCAACCGCGCCACGTCGTCGGCCGTGAGGCTCATCGGGTGGTTCTCGCGCAGCCGCGCCCACGCCTCTCGGTCGAGCTCGACGTACGGCGAGAGGACGCCGCCCCGCTCGACCATCTGGTGGCCGACCTGTTGCTGACCGACCGGCTCGGCGCCCGCGTACTGCCTCACGGCGCTCATTGTTCCGTACGGCCGCCCGAGGTCCTGGCTCTGCCGGTATGCGGGTGCCCGCCCGGCTAGGCTTCGCGCCATGTGCGGCATCGTCGGCTACGTCGGCCCGAACGTCGACGGAACCGCCCTCGACGTGGTCATGGAGGGCCTGGCGCGCCTCGAGTACCGGGGCTACGACTCCGCCGGCGTCGCGCTCGTCGACCTTCAGAACGGGCACAGCCACGTCGCCACCCAGAAGCGGTCCGGGAAGCTCGGCAACCTCCGTGCGGCGATCGGCGCGGACCCGCTGCCACCCTCGAGCACCGGCATCGGGCATACCCGCTGGGCGACCCACGGTGGACCCACCGACAACAACGCGCACCCGCACCGGGGCGGAACCGACGGCAAGCTGGCCCTGATCCACAACGGGATCATCGAGAACTTCCACAGCCTCAAGGCCAAGCTCGTCGACGACGGGGTCGAGTTCACGTCGGAGACCGACACCGAGGTCGCCGCGCACCTGGTGGCGCGTGCCTACGAGGAGACCCACGACCTCACCGAGGCGATGCGCCTGGTCGTGGGCGATCTCGAAGGGGCTTTCACGTTGTTGGCGATCCACGCGGATGCCCCTGGGGTCGTCGTGGGAGCTCGCCGCAACAGCCCGCTGGTCGTCGGTCTCGGTGACGGCGAGAACTTCCTGGGCTCCGACGTGGCCGCCTTCATCGGCTACACCCGCGAAGCGCTCGAGCTCGGCCAGGACCAGATCGCGACGATCACGCCGTCGTCGGTGAGCGTGATCGGCTTCGACGGCTCGCCGGTCCACGGGCGGCCGTACCACGTGGACTGGGACGCCGCGGCCGCCGAGAAGGGCGGCTTTCCCAACTTCATGACCAAGGAGATCAACGAGCAGCCGCACGCCGTCGGCGACACGCTCCTCGGGCGTACCGACCAGTCCGGCCGGCTGGTCCTCGACGAGCTGCGCATCTCCGAGACGGCGCTGCGCAACATCGACAAGATCGTCGTCATCGCCTGTGGGACCGCCTCGTACGCGGGCATGGTGGCCAAGTACGCCATCGAGCACTGGACCCGCATCCCGTGCGAGGTCGAGCTGGCGCACGAGTTCCGCTACCGCGACCCGGTCATCGACGGGCGGACGCTGGTGGTCTCGATCAGCCAGTCCGGCGAGACGATGGACACCCTCATGGCGGTGAAGCACGCCCGCGAGCTCGGCGCGCTGACCATCTCGATCTGCAACACCCACGGCGCGACGATCCCCCGGGAGTCCGACGCGGTGCTCTACACCCACGCCGGGCCGGAGATCGCGGTCGCGTCGACCAAGGCGTTCCTGGCGCAGATCACCGCGACGTACCTCCTGGGCCTCTACCTCGCCCAGCTGCGCGGGGGCGAGGCCGAGGCGCGCGAGGCGAGCGCGGTGATGTCGGAGCTGCAGGGGGTGCCGGACAAGATCCAGACGGTCCTCGACTCGATGGAGCGGGTGCGCGAGATCGCCCGGTTCATGGCCGA
>DATLQE010000295.1:0-14951 GCA_035535335.1 Lapillicoccus sp.
CGAACCACGGCCACCACTGGGCGGTGAGCTGCGTCGCACCTCCGACGCCAGCGCGCTTGCGTGCCACCTCCCACTGCGTGACCAGGATGGCGCTCGACCAGCCGGTCGTCGCGAACAGGTGCCGAAGGACGGGTGTGGTCACGTGAAATGGGACGTTGCAGACGACCACTGCGCCGAACGGGGGGGCATGACGGAGAATGTCGCCCTCGTTGATGCACACGTGTGGACCCACCCGTCGGCGCAGCTGGCGGACCCGCCGAGGATCGATTTCCACGCCCTCCAAACGGCGGCGTAGCGAGCTGAGTTCGAGCGTGATGGCGCCGTCGCCAGTACCCCACTCGACGAGAGGACCAGGTCGACATCGTGCGAGATCGACGATGCGAGCGACGACGGACGGATCGACGAGAAAGTTCTGGCCGAGTTCGGCTCGACCGGGTTGACCACGCATGCTGAGCTCCTTTGCCAAACAGGGAGCCGGGCAGCACTGAGCGCCGCCCGGCAGGGTGCCGAGGGGCGGCGCGAAGACGACTACGAGGAGTGGATCCGCGCCGCTACCGGCAGCGGGTCCGAAGGATCGTCGCGAAGATGCCCATGGGAGGGATGCTACGGGCGCCGAATACGCCAGTACACGCAGGTAAAGGCCGCGTGTGGAACATCGGCCGCGTCAGGATGTGACCGATGTTCCACACCATCGCCTCAACGGCGACTCAGCGATGACGAACACCAGCGGCTCAACCGCCGACTCCGGGTAGCGGCTTCTCGACGCGACGGCCGTCAGTGCCCGGCGCGTCCAGATAGCTGCCGTCGACTGCCTGCCCATGCCCGGTCTCGAAGCTGACCTCGGACCCGACGGTGAGACCCAGAGCGGCCTCTCCGCCGACCGCCAGCTTGTCCGTGACGTTCTCGTATCGGACCCTGCTGACCTGGGCGTCGGTGTGCAGCGCGTTCTGGAACGGGTCGCCGTCCGCGGCTGTCTCGGGGTAGAACGTCGATGCCGGCCCGAGCGCCACGCCGGGGTCGCCCTCGTGTTGCGCCACCCACTGCTCGACGATCGCGCGGTTGCTGTCGTCGACGGCGAGGCTGGTCGTCGTGACGTCGACGGTCGAGGTCTTCTGCGTCCCGGTGGCGGAGGCCTTGGCCCCGTCGGCTAGACCAGGACCGGCCTTGTCGCCCAATCCGGTCTGGACGTCCTCGGTCGAGGTGAGGACGACCTTGGTGATCCGACCGTTGGGATCGCGCGTCACAGCCGCCGTACCGCCCTCCACACTCTTGCCGTCGGCGTTGCCGCCGAAGACCGGGTCGGTGTCGTCGCGGTAGATCTTGGCGTCGCCGCCGAGGCTGCCCTCGCCGCCGAACGTCCTGACCACCGAGCCGTCCTTGAGCCGTGCCTCCGACCACTTCGCGGTCAGGCCGGCGGCGCCGGCCGCCGTGACGTCGAGCGGTCCGGGCGGTGCGGCGTCGAGCTTGCCCTTGAGCTCCACGGGGACCTCGAAGTTCGTCACCACCATGTCCGGAGGCGGAATCGCCGGCAGCGGCTTCACGACGTCGGCGAAGAGCGCGCCCTGCGCGATGCTCTCGTCCGGCGACAGGGCGGCCATGTGGCGGTATGCATACTGGTTGAAGAGCTCTCGGAAGGCCGCCGCCTGGTCGCCCGGCACGATCCACGAGCTGCCGTTCTCGAAACTGATCCCCGGAGCGATCTCGAGCTTCGCGGTCAGGCCGGCCGGCCCGGCCGCCGCCTTCTCGCCCAGGCCGACGGTCGCGCCGATCTTCGCGCCGTCGGTCAGAGTGAATATGACCCTGCCGTCGCTGAACCGGGTCTCCACGATGGCGAAGCTCTCGCCGATCTTGATGACGCCGATAGTGATCTCGCCGCCGCTCTTCGCCGACGAGTCCCCGATCTTGACGCGGCCCGGAACGGGGTTGAACGCGGGACCCCCGACCAACGTCTGGAGGGCCCGGACGAGCTCGAGGTCCAGCGCCGACAGCTCCATGAGGATGGCGTTCAGCTTCTGCTCGTTCGCGGCCGCCGTCTCGGGGTCGACCGGCCCGACGAACGACACGATGGCCCGGGCCTGCTCGAGCAGCGGCTCGATCCGGTCGGCGTACCGGCTCAGCAGCCCTCCGGCCTGGTCGATCCGGTCGGACAGCACGTGGGTGTCGGTGACCACCGGGTCGAGGGCGGCAACGAGCACGGGCGACTCCGGAGCCACGTAGAACGGCTCACAGCCTCTCCACGTGCGCGCGACCTGCGCGCCCTCGTCGGCGACCGGAGACGCCGCACCGGACAGACCACGGCCGGCCTCACGGATAGCGGCGGGATCGCGGTTCAGGGCGGCGGTGGCGTGTTCGACCAGTGACATGGGATCTCCTTTATGGTCAGGGCCCTTGCAGGACGTCGGGCAGTGGTCCCGGCGGCGGGCCGGGGAACCGGCTGGGCGTCTCCGACGACGGCGGCGGACCGTTGTAGAGGACCGCCGAGGACCGGGTGAACGCCTCGGCCATCTCCTCGTCGCCACGGTGGTATGCGGCGATCGCCGCCCGGGCGCCGTGGTCGGCGCGCTCGACGCGGGTCTCCTGCAGCCCGGTGAGCCGGTCGTGTTCGGCCCGGAAGGCGGCGAGCTCGGCGACGACGGCCGGGGCCCCTTGATCGGCCTCGGCCGCCGCCGCGACGAGCTCGCTGGCTCTGGTCAGGGAGTCGTGCAGCGTGGCGTGCTCCCGACCCGTGGCCGCGATGACGCCGAACACCTCCCTGGGTCTGATGACGTAGGACATGACGGCGCCGGTCCTTCCTCTCAATCGGGGTCCCCGCGAAGTATCGGAGCGGAGCGGAGAACTTCGTGGGGTGACTAAACGCGGATGGAGTCGACGGCCGTCCGGGCCCTCGACATGCTGGTCTGGGCGATTCCGTCGGACTCGCCCAGCGTCCCCTCGAGCTCACCCATGACGGCGCGGACGTGCTCCGCCACCTGTTGCCAGAGGCGCTCGATGTCCTGAAAGGCATCGGAGACCCCGTCGGCGTAGTAGCTCGCCGCCAGGCGCGCCCGGTCCGACGCGCGCTGCTCGATGTTCGAGATGAGCGCCTGTCCGGCGGACCGCATCTCCTGCTGGGACTGGTTCGAGTGCGAAATGCTGTACGCCAGCTGGCTCAGGTCGTTGTCGGCCATGGTCGTTGTCCTCTCTCGGTTCTCAGGCGCCCGTGCCGGCCGGCCGGGCTTCGACGATGGAGCGCTTGCTGTCGAACACCGAGGTCATCTCCTCGTCGCCGGAGCTGAACGCGGCGTCCTGACCCTGGGTGCCCTCGTGGACCGACTGGAGCGAGACCTTCAGGTCCTCCGAGATCCGGTCGGTGTCGGTCTTGAACCGGTTGAAAGCCGCCTTGCCCTGGCCGCTGAACGTTCCGACCAGCGGCTGGGCCGACTGGTAGAAGGTCGTGACGAGCCGGGTCAGCTCGCCGTAGGCGGCGTCGATGGAGCTGACGTGCCGGCTCAGGGCCACGGCCTCCATGTCGTATTTGTCGAACATCGAATCTCCTTGTGCCGGAGCGCAACCGCCGCTTCACGGGCGGTCGGAGAACGGGGTGTCCTCGACTGGTGCACGCATCGCGGGCCGGACCGGTTCAGTCCGAGATGAACCGGATCGCCGTCGAGCTCGTATGCGGGGTGTCCCACCCCTACGGAGGTAGCGCCATGAGCCCTGATAGAGACCTCGTCCTCGTCGAGACCGTGCGGACCCACCGGGCCCGGCTCGTCGCGGCGTTCCTCTACGGCGAGCTGACTCGCCGCCGGCGCACCGACGAGAACCTGCGCCGGTTCGCCTACGGCATCGTCCTCGCGGCGTTCGTCGGCGTCGGCTGCATCGCGTATGCGGTGGTCTCCGCCTACCTCGGCGGCCAGGCCGGAGGCGGACGGTGAGCGGCTTCACCCGCGTCACGCTGGTCGGGTCGTCGACACGCGCGGACGTGGCGGTGCCCGAGGACGAGGCCATGGGCGTTCTGCTGCCGCGGCTGCTCGACCTCCTGGACGAACCGTCCGGACCGTTGGCCCGGCCCCTGGGTCTCATCCGCCTGGACGGGTCGTCGCTCGATTTAGGCGCTACCGCGGAGGCGCAGGCGCTGCGGCACGGTGAGGTCGTCCGCGTGGTGAGGGCGGCCGAGGCTCCTCCGCCTCCCGAGGTGGCCCAGGTGACGGACGTCCTCGGGGTGTCGTCCGGCACCCGGACCGGCCGCTGGTCCGAGTCCGCGCGCCGCCGAACCGGCATCCTCGCCCTCGGTGCCTTGGCCGCCGTCACCGTCCTCGTCGGCGCCCAGCCGCTCGCCGCTGCTCTGTCGCCGGCGTCCGCGAGGCTCGTCCCGCTCGCGGCAGCCGCAGCGGCCTGCCTTGTCGCGGTCGGGTGCGGCCTCGGCCGCTGGAGGTGGGGCGTCGCCGCGGCGACGGCCGTGGCGATCGGGTGCGCCGTTCCGGGAGCCGCTCTCCTCGCCCTCCCCGACCGGCTGACGGTAGTCAACTGGGTACTGCCCGTCGGCACCGCGGTCGCCTTGGTGACGTGGGCGTGCCTGGGGACCTGCCTGGGGCTGGTCCTCGCCCGGCGGGGAGCCGTGGCCGGTTCCGCGCTCGGCGTGATCGTGCTCCTGCTTCCCCTTTTCGCCGGACCCCTGGGGCCGACCCGGGCCGCGGCCGCGGGCGCCGTCGTCGCGGCCCTGGCCGTGGGGTTGTTGCCCCGATACGCCCTGGCCGTCGCCGGACTGCCCCGACTCGAGGAGGACGCCCTGCGAGGCGAGCTGTCGCCGTGGGGCGAGGTGCAGAAGGGGATCGACGACGCATACGCGGCCCTCACGTGGAGCACGGTTGCGGTGTCGGTGGGTGTGGCCGTGACCACCGGCACCCTGCTCGCCTCGGCCGACCCGTGGGCGGTGGGGCTGGCCGGAGCGGTGCTCGCCGTGACCGCCCTGCGCATGCGCACTTGTCCGCTGACCGCCCAGCACGTCGCGCTGTGGGGAGCGGTCGCTTGGGCGCTGGCCCACGGGCTCGCGGCCCGTGCCGCGGCGCTCTCCCTGGGCGATTTGGTCATGGGGGTCGGGCCGGCATTCCTGCTCGTCGCCGGACTCGTGACGGTCCGCCCGCCCGAGCACGTCCGGGCGACGCTGCGCCGGGTCGGGGACATCAGCGAGGTGCTGGCCGTCGTCGCGCTCGCTCCCCTCGTCGTCGGAGTGTTCGGCGTCTACGCCGATCTGATCGAGCGGTTCCGGTGACCGCCCGCCTCGTGCACCGCCCGCCGCGCTCGCACCCACCGCTCGCGCCGGCGGAGCGGGAGACGCTTGCTCCGCCGCCCGCCCTCGACTCGGGCGACGCCCACTCGGCGCGGCTCTACGGCATGTTGCCGGTGGCCGGCGGCCTCGTCGCGGTGCTGTCGATCACATTGTTCCGCATCGGAAATCGGGTCTTCCTCGTCATCGGTGCGGCGTTGCTCGTCGCCGTGGCGATCGCCGTCGTCGTGGTGCTGCTGACTCGTACCGGCCGGGACGCGCGGCGGCGGCGGGCTGAGCGGGAGCGCTACCTGGACTACCTGGAAGAAGTGCGAGTCCGTATGCGTGGTGTCCGCGAGCACCAACGGGCGGCGGCCCTGCTGCGCAACCCGGCTCCGGTGGCGCTCGCCGACGTCGTCCGGGACCCGGCCCGGCTCTGGGAGCGCCGCCGGCGCGACGCCGACTTCCTCGACGTGCGGCTCGGACAGGGCGACGTCCGCGTGGCAATGCTGCAGGTCCCGCCGGCGTCGGACCCGTTGCGACCCTACGACCCGATCCTCCTCGCCGAGGCCACGGCGGTGACGCGGGAATGTCCGCGCGCCGGCGGCATGCCGCTGACCGTCAGCTTGGACGGCGCGGAGCAGGTCGCCGTCGTCGGCGACCGGCGCGAAGTCCTCGACACGGCCCGGACGATCGTCGGGCAGCTCGCCGCGTGGCACGCACCCGACGACCTGGGTCTTGCGCTGCTCGCGCCGGGGTCCTCCATCGACGACTGGTGCGGCGTCGACCGACTGCCCCATCTCGGCGACCCGCGTACCTTCGACGGGCCGTTGCCGGCGCGACGGCTGGCGGCGAACCTCGACGACCTGACGGAGGTCCTGCAGGCTGACCTGGCGGGTCGGGTACGGGACGCCCGGCGCGTCCGCTCCCGACCCGGCCAGGGCGGCGACTGGACGAGTCGTCCGAGGCTGGTCGTCGTCATCGACGCCTGGGGCGAACACGCATACACGTTGCCGTTGTCCGACCCGGACATCTCGCTCCGTGACCTCGGCGTCACCGTCGTGCACCTGCTCCGCGACCGGCTCGACGAGCCCTCCGAGCTCGCGGTCCGGGTCAGCCACACGAACGGACACGTCATCGTGGAGGACCTGAGGGACGGCCCGACGCGACGCGGGGTGCCTGACGCATACCCCGCCGTCGCCCTGGAGTCGCTGGCCCGCACACTGGCCGGCCGACGGCTCGGCCGCAGCCTCCTCGGCGGCTCGGCCGACCTCGACGAACCGCTCCGCATCACCGACCTGCTCGGTCTCACGGATTTCGACGACATCGACCCGGACGCGCGCTGGCGTCCCCGATCGCCAGGGGACTTCCTCCGGGTGCCGGTCGGGGTGGACGACAGCGGCCAGCCGGTGGTCCTCGACCTCAAAGAGTCGGCGCACGGCGGGATGGGTCCGCACGGAATCTGCGTCGGCGCAACGGGATCCGGGAAGAGCGAGCTGCTGCGAACACTGGTCACGGCGCTGAGCCTCACCCATTCGCCGGAGGACCTGACGATGGTCCTGGTGGACTACAAGGGCGGCGCCGCCTTTGCTCCGTGTGCCGGGCTGCCGCACGTCGCCGGCGTCATCGACAACCTGGCCGACGACCCGCAGCTCACTGAACGGGCCCGGGCCAGCATCACCGGCGAGCTGGTCCGCCGGCAGCTGTTGCTCAAGCAGGCGGGGATGTGCTCGTCGATCGGCGAGTACCGCGAGCTGCGGGAGACCCGCCCGGAGCTGCCGGTGCTGCCGCACCTTCTCCTGGTCATCGACGAGTTCGGCGAGCTGCTGACCGCCGACCCCGAGTTCGTCGACGTTCTCATCACCATCGGGCGGATCGGCCGGTCGATCGGCGTGCACCTGCTGCTGTCCAGCCAGCGCGTCGAGATGGGCAAGCTGCGTGGCCTGGAGACCTACCTGTCGTACCGGATCGGACTGCGGACGTTCTCCGAGTCGGAGAGCGCGTCGATCCTCGGGACGCCGGACGCGTTCCACCTGCCGTCGGCGCCGGGATTCGCCTATCTGAAGGTGGACACGACCACGTATACGCGGTTTCGGGCGGGGTTCGTTTCCGGGGCGGAGGCGGGTGAGTGGGAGCCGCGGGTTGGGCGTCGGGCCGAGCCGGTACGCCTGCCGCTGTACCCGGTTCGTCGGGTGACCTCGGCCGCCGTCGCACCGACGGTGCCTGCGGCGCGACGAGCAGGCGACCGCTCACTGTTGTCGGTATGCGTCGAGCGCCTCGAGAGGCCGGGGCGTCGCGCCCGACCGGTCTGGCTCGAACCGCTGCGGACCAGAGTCCCGCTGGCCGACATCATGTCGCAGAGCGAACCGCCGTCGCCGGGGTTGGTGGTGCCCATCGGCCTGGTCGACGACCCGTCGCTACAGACCCAGGAGACGTGGTGGCTCGACTTCTCACGAGCCGGCGGCCACGTCGCCGTGATCGGGGCGCCGCAGTCGGGTCGAACGACACTGCTGAGGACTCTCGCCGTCTCAGCAGCGCTCGGCCAGCCGCCGGGACAGGTCAGCATCTACGGCATCGACCTGTCCGGCGGCGGCCTGTCTCGGATCGCCCGCTTCCCCCACGTCGGGGGAGTCGCGACGCGGTCCCAGCGGGAACGGCTCGGCCGGCTGCTGGACGAGCTGCACGGCATGCTGGCGGAACGGGAGGCCGTGTTCGCCGCATACGGCATCGACTCCCTGGAGGAGCTTCGTGCGCGCCACGCCGCGGGTGAGGTGCCCGAGCTCGAGTCCGCGGAGATCGTGCTGCTGGTTGACGGATTCGCCCAGTTGCGAACGGAGTTCGAGTCTCTCGAGCCACGGGTGGTGGACCTGCTCCAGCGGGGCGGCGGGTTCGGGATCCATCTCGTGATCGCGCTGTCGCGGTGGAACGACTTGCGGATGTCGCACCAGCCGTACGTCGCGACCAAGATCGAGCTGCACCTGAACGATCCCGGCGAGTCGTGCATCGCGCGGAAGCTCGCGGCCACCATCCCCGGCGACCAGCCCGGCCGGGCGCTCACGGACGCCAAGCTCTTCGCCCAGGTGGCGCTGTCGGCCGTCGAACACGCTGACGACCAGCGTCCGGACGGCGAGCTGGTCGAGCGGCTGGCCGATCGAGTGGCGTCGACGTGGACGGGCGTCCGCGCCAGGCCGATCCGCGTGCTGCCGACCGAGCTGCGACCCGGGCAGGTGCCCTCGTATGCGGGTCCGTCGTCTCACGTGGCGCTGGGGCTGCGCCAGGACACCATGACGCCGGCGGTCCTCGAGCTGGGGGACCGGGATCAGCACCTGCTCGTGTTCGGCGACCAGCGCTGTGGCAAGACCACGGTGCTGCGCGGGATCGTCCAGGAGCTCGTGGCCCGGCACCGCCCGGGCGAGCTGGTCTTCGCGGTGATGGACCTGCGCGGCGAGGTGGCGGCCGCCGTGCCGCCCGACTACCTGGGGGCGCACGCGCGCACGTCGGTACAGGCCCGGAACCTCGCCGAGGCGGTCGCTCAGGATCTCGCCGGGCGAGTCTCCGAGCGTGACGAGTCGCATCCCCGGGTGGTCGTGCTGGCGGACGACTTCGACATGGTCGCCTCAGCGGGTACCGAGCCGTTGCGGCCGCTGATGCCCCATCTGCCGTCGGCCCGGGACCTCCGGCTGCACGTTGTGGTGGCGCGGCCTGTCGCCGGGGCGTCGCGGGCGATGTACGACCTGAGCCTCCAGTCGGTGCACGACACTGGCGGCAGCGCCCTGATCATGTCCGGCGACCGCACGGAGGGGCAGATCCTGCCTCGGGTCTACGCCGAGCCCCAGCCGCCGGGGCGCGGGCTGTTCGTGCGTCGTGGCGAGCGGCCGCACGTGGTGCAGGTCGCCCACTTCCGATCGCTCCGCAGCGCCGGCTGATCCGCGGGATCGAGGTGGGTCGCAACACCAGAGGGTGGCCTTGCGCGGTGAGAAGCTCGGTTTGGTCCTAGCCCTCGCGAGGCTTGAGGAGAATCAAGCAGACTGGCCCGGTGGGGACTCGGCCGCCGGCGTTCGCCCTGGTGCTTGCCCTGCTGGCGGGCTGCGCTCAGGCTCAGGTCCCGCCGGCCAGCGAGGGGACCGTTTCCTCGAGTACCAAGGCGGCACGGGCGGATTCACGCTCAGCCGAGCCGTCCACGTCAACGTCCTCGAGGCAGACCGAAGCAGGCACCACGGTCGTCACCGCCGCGAGCGACTTCGGCACGATTCTGTTCGACGCGACGGGCCAGGCCATCTACATCTTCGACGTCGAGACAACGACTGAACCGCGCTGTTACGAGGCCTGTGCCGTCGCCTGGCCGCCGGTTCTCACACAGTCAGCACCGCACGCCGGTCAGGGCGTGACGGTGTCCCAGCTGGGCACCACACAACGCGCGGAGGGCACGACCCAGGTCACCTACGGGGGTCACCCGCTCTACTTCTACGCACATGAGGGCAAGCACGAGGTGAAGTGCCACGAGGTGTTCCTGAACGGTGGCAACTGGTACGCCGTCCGGCCCGACGGCAACCGCGCCCCGTGAGCTAGAAGTCGTCCCCGCCGCCCAAGGCTCTGCGTGGCGCCTCTGTCCGCTTCTTGCCAGCTTGTATCTGCCGCGTTTCTCGCGCGCTCTTGAGGATCTGCACGTTGGCCTTGGTCGGGATTCCGTGCGACGTGGCCCGGGCTCAGCCGGTCGGTCGACCCCCTCCGGCCAGACGCTCGATGCGGTCACGTCGAAAGGAGCAGTTCCGGCGAGTCCACCCCGGGAAAGGCGGGGTGAGTGCAAGGTTGATCAGGAGTTGGTGTCGACAGTCGGGGCGGCGGGGAGGGGCCATGTCCGGGTATTCGGCGGAAGAGAGTGCGGCTCTCGTTGAAGCGTGCACGGCAGAGGCAGTACACCGGCGGGATCACCATCATCCGGTTGCGGCCTCGTGTCATCCGCATGTCGTCGAGGTAGTTCATCTCGGCCAGCGTGCCGTTGTGGTGTGCCACGATTGCGAGTCCGACTCCGGATTCATACCGGAGCGTGAAGCGGACGCCGTCGCGGCCGCCCACCGGGGTCGCACTGTGGCCGACGGAAGCCCCGCACTGGGTCCGGCGGCTTGATCCCTTCTTCGCGTCGGCGGCGCTAGCCGCGACAGCGGGCAGGTCCGTGCAATCGACCTCCGGGACAGAGGCATACTTTGCCATCCGTGCAGTCGCAGCAGCGACCAGGGCCGCCGGGTCCATATGCGACTCCGGACGAGATCCCCGCTGCGATATCGGACCGGGCAAAGGGCGGCGTCCGGTACGCCGACGTCGAGTACGCGAGGGTCATGGGCTACCGGCCGCTGCGGATGGATCTGCTGCTCCCGCCGACGCCATCCGGACCGGTTCCGGTGGTGGTCTGGATCCATGGCGGCGGCTGGCGGTTCGGTTCGCGACTGTATGGCCCCGGGACCGAACCGGTTTGTCGGGCACTGCTCGACCGGGGCATCGCCGTCGCCCTGGTGGAGCACCGCTTCAGCGACGAAGCCCTTTTCCCAGCCTGCCTTCACGACATCAAGGCAGCGGTCCGCTGGCTGCGCCGTTTCGGTGCGAATGTGGGCGTCAACGGTGCGGCCATCGGGGTGTGGGGCGTGTCCTCCGGAGGACACCTTGCGGCCTTAGTCGCCATGAGCGGCACCGACGACCGGCCCGATGAACCGATGGATGAACGGCTCGAGGGATCGGTGGGGGTGACCGGTTGCTCGTCGACCGTCGCCGCTGCGGTGGCCTGGTGTGCGCCCACCGACTTCCCCGCATTGGGCCCGGACGGGACGGGTTGGCCCGATCCGGGCTCGCCGGAGGCGCTGCTGATCGGTGGTCCTACGCGGGAACGTCGAGAGGATGCGGCGTTCGCCAGCCCGGTCACGCACGTGCATCCGGGGGCCGCGCCGATCCTGCTCGTCCACGGCCTGCAGGATGACCTCATCCCGGCGCAGCAGAGCGCACTGCTGCACGAGGCTCTGCAGGCGGTCGGCGCTACCAGTGAGCTGGAGTGGATCGACGGTGCCGGGCATGTCATGTTCGGCGTGGACCCAGATCCCATCGCGCACCGTTCGGCCGCCTTCCTTGCTCGCCACTTGACCTGAATCCCGGGACGGCGCACCGGATCAAGGGACGAAGAAGGGAGGACGCAGGCGAGTTGCGCAGCTCATGCCTGCGATCTCAGGACGTCCACCTCGCAACCCGGTGAAAAGGGGTCGAAACCGTGTTCGACGAGCCAGCGGATCGCGGTCAAGCTGCGCAGTGACCACCAGGCGCGGATCACGTCGACGTCGACGTCCGGGCCGTAGCCGGCGAGGACGTCGCTCAGGTGCTCCGGGTGTCCGAGCGTCAGGCTGGCGAGGTCGTACATGGCGTCGCCTTGGCCCGCCTCGGACCAGTCCACCACGCCGGTGATCTCGTGACCGTCAACAAACACGTGGGCGACATGGAGGTCGCCGTGCATGAACACCGGTGTCCATGGCTGCAGCGCAGCCTCGGCCGCCTGGCGGTTGCGATTGACGAGATCAGCAGGAAGGACGTCGTTGACCACGAGCCAGGCGCACTCGCGGTCGAGGCTCGACTGCTTCTCGTCGAGACTGGTCCCGGGCCACGGCGGCAGCGGTGCGTCGTGCAGCTTCCGCAGCGTGGCACCGGCCGCGGCCCACGCCGCCGCGGATGCGATCGACGGCTTGCCGAGGCGGCCGAGCACTGTCCCCGGGAGAGCAGCCAGCGCTAGCACGGGCGGCTGTCGCCACAGGATCTGCGGAGTCGGGATCGGCGCCATCGTCATCGCCTCAACCTCGACGTCGGTGTGAGTCTGCTCAGCGTCGATCTTCAGGAACACCTCGCCGACGCGCAGAGTCGCGCGCTCGTGATGCGCCACAACGACTTCGACCTCTGCCACATCGGTCAGTGTTGCCCCACCTGCACGATGTCCCCACCGATTTGACGCGTGCGGCGTCGAGCGAGGTCTCGTCACTCGTGAGCCCTAAGGTGCGCTCACCAACTGGGGACGAGCGAAAGGGCGACTCCCATGAACACCACCGACCAGCAAGTCGACGCACCAAGACAGGCGGACACGTCGAACAAGCGAGCCTTGGTACTGGCCGGCGGCGGAGCGGCAGGCAACGCGTGGGAGCTTGGTCTCATCGCCGGCTTGTCCGATGCCGGGGTCGATGTCACTGAGGCCGATCTCATCGTGGGGACGTCCGCAGGGTCGACGGTCGCTGCACAGATCACCAGCGGGACACGGCCGGCCGAACTGTATGCCGCCATCCTCGGCGAGGTCCATCAGTCACGCACTGGTGAAACCGGATCGGACAGGGGACGCGCTCCCCGCTTCTCGGGGCCGAGCTACCTCGAGTGGTCGAACGGAATCATCAGTGCAGCTGAGGACGCGTCCGACATGCGCCGGAGGATGGGCGCCGCGGCGCTCCACATGGATGCTTCCGACGGCTCCAGATCAACGCGCTGGCGCGACATCGTCGCCGCTCGGCTTCCCAGCCGGCACTGGCCGCAACACCGCGTGCTCATCACGGCTGTCGATGCGCGCACCGGGGAACCGGTTGTGTTCGACCGACACAGCGGAATCGATCTGGTCGACGCCGTCGCCGCCAGCACCTCGGCGATGACGCCCTACCGCATCGGCGAGAGCCGGTACATCAACGGCGGTTATCGACGCAGCGAGAACGCCGACCTCGCGGCTGGCTGTGGCCGGGTACTGGTCCTGTCACCGTTCGGGGGCAGGTCGCGTATGCCGCTGGAGTGGGGCATGGACCTGGCCACCCAGGTCGACGAACTGCGCGCAGGCGGCAGCAGGGTGGAAACGGTGTTCCCGGACGGCGGCGCGGGTGACGTCTTCGACGCCAATGCGTTAGATCCATCAACGCGTCCGCAGGCCGCGCGAGGCGGCTTCAACCAAGGCCGAGACCTCGCCGCACCGCTCGCCGACTTCTGGCGCTGACGCCGCCCACACCACTCGTCCGTCCGGGAAAGCACCCGCTACTCAATCGACATGCGCAAGGTGTCTTCGCTTCTGCGCGACCGTGACGGCGGACTCGATAGCCGCGCCGGTCAGGTCACCACCGTCCGCGGTGCACCACTTCCTCGAACGGCCGTCGGTTCAGCCGCTCGATGACGGCCAGCGGCTTGTCCGACGGATAGCCGACGGACAGGACGTAGGCCAGGAAACGTCCCTCGGGGAAGCCCAGAACGGCCCGGGCCTGATCCTGGTCGGCGGCCGCAGCATGGCCCGTGCCGACGCCCAGATCGGCGGCGGCGACAGTCATCGCATACGTGGCCTGGCCAAGGTCGTACTGCAGCAGAGCCGACTGCCGATTGTCCTGCGGCTCTGGCGCGACGATCGCGATCGCGGCGGCCGCTGCGGCGACATGCTTGGCGCCTTGCCACACCTTGGCCAGTTCAACCAGCTGCGCCCTGTCGGTGACCAACACGAAGTCCCACGGCTGCCAGTTGCCCGCCGAGGGGGCACGTCGACCGGCCTCGAGAATTCGGTCGAGCGCCTCGTCAGGGACTGGCTGCTCCGTGAACTGCCGAACGTTTCGCCGCGCCCGTAAGGCGTCCCAGGTTTCCACGGTGTCATCTTCCGCCTCCACCGTCGTTGTGGCGACCATCCGCCGCCGTTGGCGTCTCGCCGTACGGTCGGCACCCATGTACCACTACGTCGCGCTACTGCGCGGGATTGCGCCGAGCGGCAAGAACATGACGAATGACAAGCTGCGCGGGGTGTTCGAGGGGCTCGGGTTCGCGAAGGTGGGATCGGTCCTGGCCAGCGGCAACATCACGTTCCGCACCACGGACGCGGATGTTCCGTCGCTCGAGCAACGGATCGAGAGGGAGCTCGCCAGCGATCTGGGCGTCACCAGCCGAACAATCATCCGCGAACACTCCGAACTGCGGGCGCTGCTCGACAGTGATCCCTTTCCCGGTTTGACGCATCGCCGCGGTGCCTACCTGACCGCAACGTTTCTCAAGGACGATGCAACGGTCCCGGACGTCCTGCCGGAGCAACCGGATCGACGTACACGGGTGGTCCGTTACGACCGGGTGGCTCGGGCCGTCCTGGCAATCACGGACACCAGCGACCCCGCCGACGCTCCAAGTTTCATGTCCTGGCTGGAGAAGACCTACGGCAGGGACATCACCACGCGCAGCTGGCTTACTGTCCAACGAATCATCAACAAGCTCGAAGGCTGATACGCAGGATCCGCGCCTCGGCGGACCATGCAGGGCCGCATGTGCCGCGGGTCCTGACCCGTAGCTCACTAAGCGGATCGTGGCAGGCGTGCGCGATGGACTTCCGGCTAGAGCGAGCCGTCGCGACATCGGCATGTGCGGTGGCGGCCTTACGCTGACGAGCGGTTGCCCGCTCCGATTGCCATGCCTACGCCTCAGCCGTGGTCGTCCAAGCCGGTGCCGCTGGTCGGTCTCGGCCTGCTACACCCAATTCCGCAACGTCTCAGGGTCTAGCATCTGGCACGAGATGGATATCGCTGAGGGAGTCGAGGCGTACCTCGCCAGGCAACCCGAGCCGAAGCAGACCGACCTGCGGCAGTTGCACGCGCACATGCTTGCGGGATTCCCTGACTGCCGGCTGTGGTTCAACGACGGCACCAACGAGGACGGCAAGGTCGTGGCCAATCCCAACATCGGCTAC
>DATLQE010000296.1:0-8483 GCA_035535335.1 Lapillicoccus sp.
AGGACGGGTGAGGACATGGTCTGCTCCTGGAGTGAGTTGGCTCGGTAGACCGCCAGTGGTCACATCAGGGATCGCCGGCGGGTCTACTGCTACGACCCGGCAGACGGAAGGAACGTGACAAGGTGCCCGACGACAGCGACCCGGACTGGCTCGCCGACCGCTTCGAGCGAGAGCGCGGACGGCTTGGCGCCGTGGCCTACCGCATGCTCGGGTCGGCCAGCGACGCCGAGGACGCCGTGCAGGAGACCTGGCTCCGGCTGAACCGCACCGACTCCGCCCAGGTCGACAACCTGTCGGCGTGGTTGACCACCGTCGTCGCCCGGGTGAGTCTCAACATGCTCCGGTCCAGGCGGACCCGCCGTGAACAGCCGCTCGAAGCGGCGGAGGCCCTGGACCCGCCCACTGAGACGCGTTTCGACGTTCAGCCGGAGCCGCAGGCGGTCCTCGCCGACTCGGTGGGGCTGGCCCTCCTCGTCGTCCTCGACACTCTTACCCCAGCGGAGCGGCTGGCCTTCGTCCTCCACGACATGTTCGACCTGCCGTTCGAGGAGATCGCGCCGCTCGTCGACCGGACGCCCACGGCGACCCGCCAGCTGGCCAGCCGGGCTCGGCGGCGGGTCCGGGGCAGTGATCACCCGTCCGATCGTGACGTCGTCCGGCAGCGCCGGCTGGTCGAGGCGTACCTGGGCGCGGTCCGCCGCGGTGACTTCGAGGGGTTGGTCGCGGTGCTCGATCCGGACGTGGTCCTCCACGCCGACCGCACGGCCGCCTCCACCTCCACCCCTCGGGTACTGCGTGGCGCCCGTGCCGTGGCGCACGGCGCTGTGGCGTCCGCGGTCCGGGCACCGCATACCGCCATCGCGCTGGTCGACGGGTCGGTGGGACTGGTGATGGCGATGGAGGGACGGTTGGCCGTGGCCCTGGCGTTCCAGACGGCGGGCGAACGCATCACCGCCATCAACGTCATCGCCGACCCGGAGCGCCTACAGGAACTGGCGGTGTCCGTCCTCGACTAGCCGCGCTCGCGCGAACCTGCCCCGCGAAGCCCGCTGCCAGCGGCCGCCAGGCCGCCGCCAGTTCCCTGCCGGCACTGGTGACCGCAGCGAGCGCCCGGTCGACGTCGGCCTCCTCGGCGTCGGACGCCGCGAGCGCCCGGTCCTTGGCCGCCCACCCGGTGACGATGTCAATCCGGGCCTCGGGATGGCACTGCACCCCCCAGACCGTGGGCGCGTACCGCGCGGCCACCAGCTCTCCGGTCTGCGCGCGAGCCAGCACCCGAGTGCCCTCGGGCAGACGAGTGACCACGTCGCGGTGCCAGAAGACCGCCCTTGGGCCGCACGCACCGAGGACGTCGTCGTCGACCACGTCGTCCGCCCAGCTGGTGTCGAGGACGCCCCGTCGCTTGCCCGTCGCGTTGACGACCACCTCGCCGCCCAGGGCGACGGCCGCCAGCTGATGTCCAAGGCAGATGCCGAGCACCGGAACGCCGATCTCGGCCCCGCACCGGATGAGGCCCTTGGTCGGCGAGAGCCAGGCGTATGCCTCGTCGTCGTTCGCGCCCATCTGGCCGCCGAGGACGACCAGCCCGTCGTGCTCCCGCAGGTCGGCGGGAAGGGGGTCGCCCGCATACGGGTGACGGACGTCGAGCAGGAGGCCTTCCTCGGTGAGCCATTCACCGACCCAGCCCGGGGGGCACAGCTCCTGGTGCTGGACCACGAGGACCACCGGCGTCATGACGTCGAAGGCTACGTGACCCCTAACAAGGTCGAGCAGGGCCGCCGACTCGCCGACGGCCCCGCTCGAGCCCGATGACCTAGCGGCCGTCCTGTCCGTGGTGGCGCGGGTCGCCCAGCCGAACAGCAGCGGTCAGGTCGTTGACCCGGGCGTCACGCGTATCGACCGGATCCAGGTCGTAGCTCCGCTCGATGGTCGCCATGATCGACGTCGTGTCGTACGTGGTGTGGTCGACGCCGGACTTGACCATCCCGGCCGACAGCACCAGCGCCGGGATCCGGGTTCCCGGGCCCCACTTGTCGACGACCGGCGGCGAGACGTGGTCCCACTGGCCGCCGAACTCGTCGTAGGTCACCACGACGAGCGTGTCTTTGGCCTGCGGCCCGGACATGACCGCCTCGAGCAGGTCGACGAGGTGGTCGCTGCCGTTCGGCTCACTCGCATACCCGGGGTGCTCGTTCTCCGCACCGTAGGGCTTGACGAAGGAGACCTGCGGCAGCGTGCCGTTCTTGGCCGCCGCGAAGAACTTCGTCTCGTCCTTGAGATGGGTGCGTCCCGGTGTTCCGGGCGCGTAGTTGGCGAAGTAGTTGAACGGCTGGTGGTGGTACTGGAACAGCGGTCCGGGGTGCCCGGCCTCCGCGTCGTCCCACCCGCCGGAGTACCAGTTCCAGCTGATGCCGCGGGCGGTCATCCGGTCGCCGATGTTCGGGTAGACGGAGTCGTCGACCAGGGGCATCGCCGCGCCACTACTGTGCGGCGGGCTCGCCGGCTGGATGGTGTTGACCGCGATGTTGCCGCAGGCGTTCGCGTAGTCGAACGTCGCGCCGTTGGTGCACTTCACCGTCAGGGCGCCGTCCGTGACCGCCGTGGTCGGGTGGTAGAGCGTGTACGTGCTGTTGGGGAAACCAGCCGAGTCGAGGACGGAGTTCACCACGGTCGCCGGCACAGTGGTGACCACCGGCGCCCGCGCGGCGATGAGGTACTGGTGGTTGAGGAACGACCCGCCGAACGCCGCCTGGAAGAAGTTGTCCGCGACGACGTAGTTCGGCGCGCCCTTGCTGTGGAGGTACTCGTAGATCGGGAGCGCCTTGGTGTCGTAGCGACCCATGACCAGGCCGACGGCATCCGACCCGGTGACGTAGCGGTTCTGCCGGCCACCGTTGATCTGGTACTGCTCCTGGTAGAAGCGGTGCACGATGTCCCGAGTGCAACCGCCCGGCAGGCCCTGGCCCTTCAGGACGCCGAAGGGCGCCGAGGCGCCGGGCGCGGGGCACGTGGTGTCGGTGGGCTTGATGTACTTGTCGATCGTGAACCACCAGTTGCGGAAGTGGCTGTCGGGGACACCGTGCGCCCGGTCGTGGCAGGTGCTCGAGAGCGGCGGCGACGTGAGGTTCACGTCGTTCTGCAGGAGGCATCGGTATGCGGTGCCGTCCTGCGCGACCTGGATCGTCTTCGCGGCGGTCGCGTTCTGCAGCCCGTTGACCACCTGTCCGCCGACCCGACCCCAGGCGCCGTAGAGGTTGTCGAACGAGTGGTTCTCCTCGTAGATGACGACGAGGTTCTTGTACCCGCCGGGCAGCTGCCCGGTCGGTTTGCCCGCCGGCGCCGCCGCGCTCGCTGGCACGGCGGCGACCAGCACGAGTCCGGCTACGCCGGCGAGGAGTCCGGCAGCGGCGAGACGGGAGCGGTGTCGGGTCGAGCGGTGTGGGGTCGAAGTGAAGGGCACTGTCATGGTTCCTTCTTCCGTTCTGCGCCGGCGGCGCACCCGGTTCCGGGTCGGGGTCCCCGAGACCACCGAAACGACCCTGGCACGCACAACGGGGAAGCACAAGCAACTCTGGGCGAACCCCCAGGAACCGCGACTCGGTCAGATGAAGGGCGGCTGGAGCTCCGGCTCGGTCGGCGGGACGTAGAGGATCGACCGCCGCGCTGCCGACACCGTCAGCGTGCCGATGGCGATGCCGATCGCCGCGTTGATGAGCGCGGTCGCCACTTTGGCGCCGATGTCCCCGGCCACGGTCAACGGGAGCACTGCGGCGACGGCCGTCACCAGCCCGACGATCCACCCGAAGTACGTGATGGGCGACGGCGTCGTCCGCAGCAGGAGGAACAGCAAGCCCGTCGCCAGCACGCCGCACAGGAACGCGGAGAAGGCGTAGCCGATCACCGCCCCGCTGCCCCAGACGCCGGACTGCGGCGAGCCGTACAGGGGAATGCCGAAGACCCCGCGCGCGATGACGACGCCGACGACGGCGATCAGCGCCGCGACGATCGAGGTGGCCAGCCCCGCGGCACGGAACCGCCTGTCGTCCAGCTGGGGACGCGGCGCCGAACGGTCGTGCGGCGTCCCACGGTTAGGGACTGCTGGCATCCGTTCTCCTTTGTGCCGCGTGTGTCCAACACGGTACCCGTCGCGACGGCGCTGCTCATCATCACCACCGACACTCCACCCCTGGGCTGGCGGCCGATCGAGCGTCCAGAGTGGCTGGTCCGCATCGGTAAACTCGGCCGGTGCCCCTGCGCCTCTACGACACGGCCGCGCGTGCCCTGCGCGACTTCGAACCGCTGGAACCCGGACGAGTGGGCATCTACATCTGCGGCCTGACGACGCAGGGGGCGCCCCACATCGGACACGTCCGGTTCGCCGTGGCCTTCGACGTGCTGCGCCGGTGGCTGGAGATCGGGCACGGCTACGAGGTCACCGTCGTCCGCAACGTCACCGACATCGACGACAAGATCCTGCGCAAGAGCGCCGAGGCGGGTGAGCCCTGGTATGCGTTGTCCTACCGGAACGAGCGCCTGACCACGGCGGCGCTGGACTCGCTCGGCGTCCTCCCGGTGACGTACGAGCCGCGGGCTACCGGCCACATCCCCGAGATGATCGAGCTGATGGACGACCTCGTCGAGCGCGGACACGCATACCCCTCTCCGGACGACTCGGGCGACGTCTACTTCGACGTCATGTCCTGGCCGGAGTACGGCTCGCTCAGCAACCAGTCGCCGGACGACATGGCGGCCGCCGAGGACGCCGACCCGCGTGGCAAGAAGGACGTCCGCGACTTCGCCCTGTGGAAGGGGCACAAGGACGACGAGCCGCTGACGGCGTCGTGGACCACGCCGTACGGCTCCGGGCGGCCGGGCTGGCACCTCGAGTGCTCCGCCATGGCGCGGCGCTACCTCGGTGGCACCTTCGACATCCACGGCGGCGGGATCGACCTTCGCTTCCCGCACCACGAGAACGAGCAGGCCCAGTCCCACGCGGCGGGACTCGGGTTCGCTCGCTACTGGCTCCACAACGCGTGGGTGACCGTAAAGGGTCAGAAGATGGGCAAGTCCCTCGGCAACGCCTTGGAAGTCAACCGGATCGTCGAGGTGGCCACACCCCTCGCGGTCCGCTACTACCTCACCGCCGCGCACTACCGGTCGACCATCGAGTATCACGAGGGCTCGCTGATCGAGGCTCGGGCCACCGTCGAGCGGATCGCTGGCTTCCTCGAGCGCGCCCACCGGATGAAGTCCCTGGACGGTGTGAATGGCGTTCTGCCGCAGGCCTTTCGGGACGCCATGGACGACGACCTCAACGTCTCCGGTGCGCTGGCCGTCGTGCACGACACGGTGCGCGCCGGCAACACCGCCCTGGATGACGGTGACGACGACGCCGCGCACGAGGCGGCGACGTCCGTGGTCGCGATGACCGAGGTGCTCGGCGTGAACCCGCTCTCACCCGTCTGGGACAACGCCGGCGCGGGCGGTTCCGACGACGCGCTCGCGGCGTTGGGCTCGCTGGTCTCCGACCAGCTCGCCGCGCGCCAGGCGGCCCGAGCGGCAAGGGAGTTCGACGCCGCCGACGCGATCCGGGACCGGCTCTCCGCGGCCGGCATCGCCATCGAGGACACACCGTCCGGAGCGCGCTGGTCGCTCGCTCGCCGGGACGGAAGCTGACGTGCCGGGTAACTCACAGCGCCGCGGTGCGGTACGCAAGTCCGGGAAGGGCGCGACCGTCGGTTCCGGAGGTCAGCGCCGAAAAGGCTTGGAGGGCAAGGGACCGACCCCCAAGGCCGCGGACCGTGAGTACCACCCCGCCGCGAAGACGCGTGCCGCCGCCAAGCCGAGCGGCGGCAAGCCGGGGTATGCGAAGGGCTCGCGCTCGCAAGGCCGTCCCCCTCACGGGTCGGGCCGGTCCGCCAGCCGGCCGTCGTCCGAGATCGTCGCCGGACGTAACGCCGTCGTCGAGGCGCTGAGGGCCGAGGTCCCGGTTACGACGATGTACGTGCTGTCCAAGGCCGGTCGGATCGACGCCGACGACCGCGTCCGCGAGGCGCTCAAGACCGCGAGCGAACGCGGCATCCCGGTCTTGGAGACGCCGCGCGGAGAGCTCGACCGGCTGACCGACGGAGCCGTCCACCAGGGCCTCGCGGTCCAGGTGCCGCCCTACGCCTACGTCGAGGCCGCCGACCTCGTCGACCCTGAAGCCCCGGGCATTCCCCTTGTGGTGGCCCTCGACGGGGTCACGGACCCGCGCAACCTCGGGGCGGTGGTCCGGTCGGTGGCCGCCTTCGGAGGGCATGGGGTCGTGCTGCCGGAGCGGCGTTCCGCGGGCATGACGGCCAGCGCGTGGAAGACCTCCGCGGGGGCGGCCGCGCGGGTACCGGTCGCTCGGGTCCCGAACCTCACCCGCGCGCTCGAGTCGTTTCAAAAGGCCGGGTTCTTCGTCCTCGGCCTCGACATGGAGGGCGACGTGCCGCTGCCCGGCCTGGACCTCGCGACTGAACCGGTGGTCGTCGTCATCGGGTCGGAGGGCAAGGGTCTCTCCCGCCTTGTGCGTGACACGTGCGACCAAGTGGTCTCGATCCCGATGTCGTCAGCGGTCGAGTCGTTGAATGCCGGCGTGGCCGCGGGCGTGACGCTCTACGAGATCGCTCGACGGCGCGCGGTCTCGAGCTGACTGGCATACCTCCAGTGACTCGGTGCTCGAGTCGGTCCTCGGGCACAGTCGGACCGGTTACCGTTGCGCCGTGGCCAAGAGCGCACGGACGAACAACGTCCGACTGAACCAGCTCCGGGCGCAGCAGCAGGCGGCCGAGCGGCGCCGACGGCTCACCATCGCCATCGCCGCGGTGGCCGCGATCCTCGTCGTCGTCGCGGTGCTGATCGGGGTCGCGCTCTTCGGCCCGAAGCAGCAGGCGGTCGCCAGCGGCCCGTTGGACGCCGCCGTCTACGCGACGATCAGCACCATTCCGGCCGCGCCGTTCGACCAGGTCGGGCTCGGGGTGGGCGTGTCCAACCCGCCGAAGCAGGTCTCGGCGCCCGCGCTGACGACGGACGGCAAGCCCGGCGTGCTCTACGTCGGCGCCGAGTACTGCCCGTTCTGTGCCGCCGAGCGGTGGCCGTTCGTCGTCGCCATGGCGCGGTTCGGTGAGTTCGCGAACCTCCAGGCGACCTCCAGCGGAGCTCCGCCCGAGGCATACCCGAACACTGCGACCGTCAGCTTCCACGGAGCGACCTACACGAGCCAGTACCTCGGCTTCACCGGCATCGAGACCCAGACCAACACGCAACAGCCGCTCGACCAGCTGACCGGCGACAACAAGACGATCTTCGACACCTACAACCCGGGTGGCTCGATCCCGTTCATCGACTACGGCGGCAAGGCGACCGCCACCGGGGCGTCCGTGGACCCGTCGATCTTCGCCGGCAAGTCGCAGCAGCAGATCGCCGACGACATCGCCAACCCGGCGACCACGATCGGCAGGGCCGTGCTCGGCAGCGCCAACGTCATCAGCGCGCAGCTGTGCCAGCTGACCAACAACCAGCCGGCCGACGTGTGCACCTCCTCCGGAGTCACCGCCGCGGCGGCCACGCCCAAGTAGCTGGACGATGACCAGCGACACGACCGTCCGCCGGCCCCAACGGGCGATCCCCGGCTGGCTCGCGCCGCTCTCGCTCACCTGGTGCGGCCTCGGCCTCGCCGTCGCCGCGTACCTCACTTACGAGCACTACACCGGCAGCATTACGCTCGCCTGCCCCGCGTCCGGGGCCGTCGACTGCGCGAAGGTCACCTCGTCGGCGTGGTCGAGCATCCTCGGCATCCCCGTCGCTCCGTTGGGGCTGGTGTTCTTCGCGGTCATGCTGGTGCTGTGCCTGCCGGGCTTGCTACGCCGCCGGTCCGCCGCGCTGGACGTCGCTCGACTCGGGTTCTGCGGCATCGGGTTGCTCACCGCGCTCTACCTGCTGTGGGCCGAGCTCTTCCAGATCCACGCGATCTGCCTGTGGTGCACGGGAGTGCATGTCCTGACGTTCCTGCTGTTCGTGACCCTGCTGTTCGGCCTGGTCCTCAGCGAGCCGGAGTCGTAGCGCCGGGTGGCCGGCCATGGGCGCGCAGCGTCGCGGGTTGTTGCCCCGCGTGCGACCACGCGCCTGGCCAGGTGATGACGGCGAGCGCTGACGTCGGCATCGGGACGGGCTGACCGGTCAGGGTGTAGACACACTCTTCGACTCCTGGGTTGTGGCCGACCAGCGCCACCGTGTCGATCTCCGCCGTCAGGTCTCGTACCACTGCGAGAAGTTGTCGGTCTGATGCCGCGTACACGCGCTCCTCGATGCGGGTCGGGGGTGGCGCGGGGAGCTCTGCGGCGACGAGCTCCCAGGTCTGCTGTGCCCGGGTGGCCGGAGACAGGACCGCCAGGTCGATGCGGTCGACGTTCGCGACAAGCCAGCGCCCAGCCTTGGGAGCTTGACGTCGTCCGCGT
>DATLQE010000297.1:0-2811 GCA_035535335.1 Lapillicoccus sp.
CCCATCGAGACCGCCCCGGCCGCCCTGCAGACGCTCAACGGGGTCCTGCCACTGCCCCAGTTCGTCGCCGGCGCCAGCCGGTTCCTGCTGGGCGGTGGCGGAGACGTCGTGAGCCCCTGCCTCGTCCTCATCGGATGGACCGTCATGGCCGTCCTGGTGTCCGTCGCGTTCACGGCGCGACGCCGCCCGGAGCTGGCCGGCGTGGCGCGGCCGCCGAGCACCGCGGGGCCGACGTTGTCTCTCGCCGCCGAGGGTACCTAGCGATTTCCGGAATGAGGCCCGAGCGGGCCCGCGAGACGAGGACGCTGGTTGCCATGACAGTGCGAACCGGTCGGAGTGCGGAACGCCGTACGGCAGTAGCGCTGGGTCTCCTGGCCGTCGTCGGCGGCTGTTCGGTCAACCTGCCCGGCACCAGCACGCAGGGCTCCGGCGCCGTGCGGACCGAGACCCGCTCGGTGAGCGGCTTCTCCGCCATCCAGCTCGCCGGCAACGGGGACGTGCAGATCGAGCAGTCGGGGACCGAGTCCCTGACCATCAGCGCGGAGGAGAACCTCCTGCCGCTGCTCACCAGTGACGTCGTCGACAACGAGCTCAGGCTGGGCGTGAAGGACGGCGCCCGGATCGACACCACCCAACCGATCACCTACAAGGTGACCGTGCGGGAGCTGACCGGGATGGACGTGGCTGGTAACGGAAGCCAGACCGCGACCAAGGTCAAGACGGGGTCCCTGCGCATCCGCATGGCCGGTACGGGATCGATCACGGCGACGGGAACGGCCGACGCCCAGGACATCCAGATGGCCGGGTCCGGCACGTACCGGGGCTCCGGCCTGACCAGCAAGACAGCAACGGTGAAGAGCGCCGGAACCGGCAACGCGGAGCTCGCCGTGAGCGACAGCCTCGACGTCAACATCATCGGCAATGGCACCGTCACCTACACCGGCTCGCCGCAGGTCAATCAGTCGATCATCGGCAGCGGCTCACTGCAGAAGAAGTAGCCCCGGCGCCGAACATCGGTCCGATGGCGCGACCCTGGGCGTCAGGGCTTGGTGAGCTTCCCGACCAGCTGCATGAACCGGAACACCTGGTCGGACCCGGTCTCGGCGGCATAGGCCTCGACGACGTCCTCGACGAACTCCCGGCCGTCCTGGACCGATAAGTCGCCGGTCCATCCGCCGAACCCCACCGCGCACCACGCCGCAAACGCGTCCCGCGAGCCGAAGTCCCACGCGAGGTCGTCGACCCGCAGATTGGACACATGGAGCCCGATCGACTCCACATCTCGTTGCCACTGTTCGGGATCCGGGTGCACGAAGGGCGCCGAAAGCCTCGTGAACGACGGGCTCCACCGCCGCGAGGACGCGACGGTCATCGCCACGTCCTCGAGGCTGGGCCGCGGTCCGTGGCAGACAAAGACGAGGACCGCCCGACCGCCGTCGTGCATCGCCGTCGCGATCGCCACGAGCGCGCGATGCTGGTCCGGCACCCAGTGCAGCGCGTTGAACGACACGACGAGGTCGAACTCGTCGTCGTAGGTCATCGACTCGGCGGCACCGACCTCGAAGACGACGCCGTCCGAGGTCGGCGCGACGGCGATCATTCCGGGCGACGGGTCGATTCCCACGCAGCGGGCACCGGGGATCTGCTCGGCCAGCGACTGGGTGATCCGCCCGTCTCCACACCCGACGTCGAGGAGGCTGCGGACGCCGACGAGGTCGACGTCGTCGATGGCGCGGCCGGCCAACCACTGCTGGAGGGTGTTGACGCGTCGGTAGCTCACCCCGTCCCAGCCGGACACGGTGGTTCGCTCAGATCAGCTGACGGGTGGTCAGCTCGGCCCATACGACCTTGCCGCCCGCGACCGTGTCGCAGCCCCACCGATCCGCGACCTCTGCCACGATGGCCAGCCCGCGCCCCCCAAGGTCCAAGGGAGCGCCGCGGTGCTCCTCGGCCGCGCCCGGCCCGATGTCGGAGACCGTGACCCGGACCGCTCCCTCGCTGCACGCGACGTCGACCTCGAACGCCGAACGGGCATGGGTTACGGCGTTCGCCGCCATCTCCGAGGTGACCAGGCACGCGTCCGACACCAGGCGGTCGTCGAGTCCCATGCCCCGCGTCGCCGACCACTCGGCCATCGCGCCGGCGACGAACCGACGGGTGGCCCCGACCGCCTGCGGGGCTGGGACGAAGACGCCGGTCTCCACGTCGCCCGCGAGCTCCGGTTCCGAGCCCGACGCATACGACTCGGGCGCCACGACGTCGGTGTGCAGGGCGCAGAGCCGACCGATGTGGCCGAGATGTCCGCGGTCGAGGACCGCCGTCGGGTAGGGGCATAGCAGTCCGAAGCCCATGCTGTCGGCCAGCTCGTTCCAGACCGTCTCGAGGGCCAACGCTCCGGTGAGGTTTCCCTCGGCCCAGAGGACCGCGACCATCTCTCCAGCCGCGCGGACCGCCCGACCGCCGGCCCCGAGCTCCTTGATGGCGGCGCCGACCCCGTCGGTGAGGAGACGGGCGTCCGGGACGCCGTCGACGAGGAAGCTCTCGAGGGTCGTGGCGGCGTCGAGCAGGACGAACCGACCCTCGGCGGCGGCCAGCTCGGCGTCGTCCCCGGACTCGGCAAGGGCGTCACGGAGCGCTGCGGCCTGCGGAGGCGTCAGGACCGCGATGACACCGTCCCCTCGTTGCAGGCCCTCGGCGACGTAGTCGGTCAGCGAGTCGGCGACATGCGCGGCGTGGTCGTAGAACAGGACGGCGTGGTCCCGTGTCGGCGCTGCCCCTGACCGCGGCACCGGCCAAGAATATGACCGAAGT
>DATLQE010000298.1:0-4171 GCA_035535335.1 Lapillicoccus sp.
CTCGGTGCGACGCTGCCCGCCCTGCACGGCCTCACGGTGGAGACCACCGTGCTCCTGCCGGTGGCCCTCGGACTGGTGCTCTGGCTCGGCGTCACCGGTACGCAGACCTTCACGACCGAAGGCACCGGGCACGCGGCTCTCCTGGTTCTCTCTGGCGCGGTCACCGCGGCGCCGCTGCTGCTCTTCGCCGCCTCCGCGCGAAGGGTGCCTCTGGTGACCGTTGGACTGCTGCAGTTCGTCACGCCGGTCATGCAGCTGCTCTGCGGCGTGGTCCTGCTCGGCGAGAGCATGTCGTCGCAGCGATGGGTGGGGTTCGGGATCGTCTGGCTGGCGCTCGTCGTGCTCACGGTCGACTCGCTGATGGGGGTGCGACGCCGTCGCCTGCGTGACGCGGCTGACGACGGGGTATGCGAGCCGGCCCCCTGACGAATGGCGTCAGGCGGCGGTGAGCGTGCACGCCGGCCCCGACGCAGGTGACCAGGGCCTTTGGGAGCTGTGGACGACCGAGGGCCAAGCTCTCGCGGCTGGCCGGTCAGGTTGGCCTGCGTCATGCTCTCCCCATGTCGCAGGAGAAGTCACTCGATGGTGAAGACGATCGGTCGCCCGTCCACGGTGGTACGGAAGAGGCCGAGGACGAGGCCGTGCCGACCGCTCCAGCCGATCCCAATGATCCGCCGGTCGACCCGGAGGAACCGGTCAATCCCGCGTAGTCACCTCCTGGCGACGATGCTGAACGTGCCACGCACGGACCGGGACCGGTATCGATCAGCTCCGGAACCCCGGTGGGTTGGCCGGGAGCACAAGATCGGCAAGGACTCCGAAGTGGTCACTGGCCCACACACCGTTCACCGGACGGTCCAGGACGCGTTGGCAGTGCGCCGCCTCCAGCGTCGGCCCATGCAGGAGGCTTCGTACGAGGATGTAGTCGATCTTGCGGGTCACCGCCGTGGCGACCTCGCCCTCGCGCACCAGCGGGTTCGTCAGCTCGAACGTGTACCCCGGATCGCCGGGATGGGCGTACTCCCACACGTCCTGATAGCACACGCTGAACCCGTCGACCGGGCGCCGCCCGCGCCAGAACGACAGACTGGCGGAGTCGGGCGTCGCGTCGAAGTCGCCGAGGACCACCGCGTGGGCGTCTCGCGAACCGATGTGGTCCTCGAGGCTTCGGGCGACCAGGACGGCTTGTTGCTCCCGCTCGTGTTCGAAGGGGAACGGCCAACTCGGCTTGTGGTGCGCGACGACGACCGTGCCGACCGGTGTGTCGATCTCGACGAGCACGGCCGCGCACCACGGCAGGGTGTGCCGGGCTCGGTCACTGACATGAAGGTCGACCTCGGCGAGAAATCGGTGCGGCCAGCGGGTCGCAACGGTTCCGCCCACGCCCCCGTCGGCTCGTGAGAACGAGCTCATGTGGTAACCGCGCCCGAGGATGCGTCCGAGGTCTCCCTCGATGTCGAGCGGTACCTCTTGGAGCGCGATGACGTCGGGGTCCAGCTCACGGATGGTGTCACCCAACAGGCGATGCCGGCGAGTCCAGTCCGGGTTGCCCGGCCCGTACGCGTTCATGGTCATCACGCGAAGAAGGTCCGTCTGCGGCCGCCTCCCATGCTTCCACTCGCCGCACGGGGTGGCGTGCTCCGGCTATCCCAGCGGGTACGTCTCGCCGCCGTGGACCTTCTCGCGCACATCGTCCGGCAGGTCCGTACCGGCAGCCAGCAGCTCTGGAAGCAGATGCCGCTCGAGGGTCAGCGCGCGGAAGGCCAGCCGCGCAGTGACGTCGTGGTCCGGCCGATGCACGACGCTCACCGGGTCGCCGGCTCGGATCGTGCCAGGGACGACGACGGACAGGTATGCGCCGGACCTCGCCACGTGCGTGAAGGACTTCAGCCAGCCCTTCTCGGCCATGTGCGCTCGGAAGGTGCCACACGGGATCCGGGGGCCGGTCACCTGGAGGACGACGGTGTCGCCCACCAGCCATCGCTCCCCCAGGACGGCCTCGCTGACCTCCAGACCAGCGGTCGTGAGGTTCTCGCCGAAGATGCCGTTCGGCAGCTGTCGCCCGAGCCGCCGCTCCCAGCTGTCCAGCTCCTCGCGCGCGTACGCATACACCGCCTGCTCGTCACCGCCGTGGTGCCGGTGGTCGCCGATCTCGTCGCCAACCAGGCCACTGCCCATGCCGTCGCGCTTGCCGCCCGGGGCGCGGACCCCGACGCCGCCGGAGACCGACCGCTTGTCGATTCCTGTCGGACGGCGGCGAGAGTCAGCGTTGGGACGCAGCCGGCCAACATTGACCGAGAGGAGGGACGCCACGAACCGCGGTCAGCCGACCCGCTCGACGACCGACGTGACCAGCGCGCTCAGCGCCGCCTTGGCGTCCGACTCGGGCAGCGGCCCCAGCAACGCCACCGCCTCGACCCCGACAGCGCGGGTGGTCTCCCGAGCGCGCTCTACGGCGGGATTGGCTTGCAGCAGGGCCAGGGCCTCGGCGAGCCGGTCGTCGTCACGCAGGTCGCCGGAGAGCAGTTCGCGCAGCCGCGCATCCGCCGGGTCGGTGCCCTGCTTGGCGTAGAGCACGGCCAGGGTGTCCACGCCCTCGCGCAGGTCGGTGCCCGGCGTCTTGCCGGTCTCCGTGGCCTCGGAGGCGATGTCGATGAGGTCGTCGGCGAGCTGAAAGGCCACGCCCAAGCGCTCGCCGTAGGCGGCCATCAGCTCGACGACGTCGTCCGAGCAGCCACCGAACATGGCACCGTAGCGGGCGGCGGTCGCGATGAGGGAGCCGGTCTTGTCGTGGAGCACGCCGAGGTAGTAGTCCACTGGGTCGTCGCCCGGCGGACAGGGCCGGTCGTCCCGGATCTGGCCGGCACACAACCGCACGAAGGCCTGCGCCTGGATGAGAACCGCCTGCGCACCCAGCCCGGCAACCAGCTCGGACGCTTTCCCGAACAACAGGTCACCGACGAGGATCGCCGTCGAGTTGTCGTACTTTGCGTTCGCGCTCGGGACGCCGCGACGCACTTCGGCCTCGTCCATGACGTCGTCGTGGTACAGCGAGGCGAGATGGGTCAGCTCGACTCCAGCCCCGGCGGCGATGACCTGGTCGCCGACACCGGTGCCGAGCTCGGACGCCAGCAGCGTCAGGAGCGGGCGGAACCGCTTGCCGCCCGCCTCGGCGAGGTGGGCCGACGCCTGCGCGATGAGGGGATCGTCGTGGTCGACGGTCGCCAGGATGAGGTCGTCGACCCGGACCATCCCCTCCTGCACCCGCGTCGCCAGGGCCGGGGCGAGGCCCGGCACGGCGAGAACGGGCGGAGAGGCGTTCATCTCCGCATTCTTGCAAACGGCCCCGTCATCTCAGGAACTGGGAGGCGTTCCCGGCCAGCAGCAGGAGAGAGGACGGCGCGACGCCGAGGACGAGGGTCAGTAACGCTCCCATGCCGATGGCGACCTTAGTGAGCGCGGACGGCGTGACGACGCCGACGGAGTCGCCCTGAGGGTCGCTGAAGTACATCAAGACGATGACCCGGACGTAGACGAAGACCGTGATCGCGCTGCACAACAGGCCGATGACGACCATGAGGGTGCCGGCGCCACCACTGCGGAGAGCCGGCTCGAACACCGCGAACTTCGCCGTGAACCCCGACGTCAGCGGTATGCCGGCGAAGGCCAGCAGGAGAAACGCGAACAGCCCGGCGGTGAGCGGATGCCGCCGGCCGAGCCCGGCCCATTGGCTCAAGCGGGTCGCCTCGGACTGGTTGCCCCGGTCGCGGACCAGGTTGACGATGCCGAACGCGGCGATGGTCATCAGCCCGTAGCAGACGAGGTAGAACATCACGCCGCTGACGCCGGCCCGGTCGAAGGCCAGCACACCCACAAGAATGAACCCGGCGTGGGCGATCGACGAGTAGGCCAGCATCCGCTTCATGTCGGTCTGGGTCACGGCCAGCACCGAGCCGATGACCATGGTCAGGATGGCCACGACGGCGACCGCCGGCGCCCAGTCCCACCGGTCTCCAGCGATGCCGACGTAGACCAGCCGCAGGATCGCACCGAACGCCGCGACCTTCGTGGCGGCGGCCATCCACCCGGTCACCGGGGTAGGAGCTCCTTCGTATGCGTCGGGCACCCAGGCGTGGAACGGCGCGGCGCCGATCTTGAACAGCAGGCCGAC
>DATLQE010000299.1:0-4986 GCA_035535335.1 Lapillicoccus sp.
GTCACGGACGGGCGTCGGAGGGTCGGGCCACTCGTCGGCGGCCAGCTGGACGTCGAAGGCCCGCCGCTGCATCCGGGTGAGCAGGTCGCGGGCGCCGTCGTCCGCCTCCGGACCAAGCCACGTCTCCACGTTGAGCCGGACTGCTCCGGCGACGTCGCCAGCCTCCAACAGCCGCTCCTCCTCGGCGTCGAACGCCTCGGAACCGGCGGTCGGAGCGACGCCGCGCAGCGCCGGGCAGAGGAGCACGAGGCGGTCGACCCGGTCAGGAGCCGCGGTGGCGACCTCCAAGGCGACCCGGCCACCGAACGACGCGCCGACGACGGCGACCCGGGCGAGGTGCTGGTCGTCGAGGAACGCCAGGACCTCCGCCACGTTCGAGAACCGCCCGGGCGACAGCGGAGCGTTGCCGTAGCCCGGGAGGTCGGGGGCGAGCACGCGGAACCGCCCCGCCAGCACGGGGAGGATGCCGGCCCACATCCGGCGGTCGGCGACGCCGGCGTGGAGCAGGACGACCGGTGGCCCGGAGCCGGCCGCGTCGAAGGGCAACGTCACCCGGTCACGGTAGAAGCCGCGGCCGCGGCGCCGCGACGCGTTTCCCTCAGTGCGCCGACTTAGAGGTCACGGAACACGTCGATCCTGACATCAAGCGCGTGGGTCGAGAGGGCCTGGCTCCTTACGGATGTCGTCACATGCCAGGCATGGTGAGGAACTCGAGAGTCTCGATGGTCCCTCCCATGGCCCGGTGCGGGTGCCCTTGCAGCAGGCCCTCCAGCGCCTCGGCGCTCTCCGCCTCGAGAATGGAGTATCCGCCCACCGGGTCACCCTTGTCGCCGCCGGACTCGACGACGCCGAGCGGCGAGCCAAGATCCACCACGGCGCTTCCGGCCTCCCCAGCCCACCGGGTCCACGCGTCCATCCCGGCCTGCGCCTGCTCCGGACTGCTCTGCGCCATCTGCTCCTGTGCCGTCGTTCCCGATCGATAGAGCACGAGGTATTTCGTCATCAGATAACCGTCCTCTCAGCTGCGTCACCCATCCCGTATTTAGGGAGACGCCGAAACAATAGACTCCGCTCGAGAGGAGGGCAACCGTGATGACGGACCTCGACGCGACGTTGGGTGCACTCCGGTCGCGAACCCGACGAGAGATCCTCGCGATGGTTTGGGACCGACAGATGGCGGCGGGGGACATCGCCTCGGCGTTCCCGGTGTCGGCGGCGACGATTTCGGAACATCTTTCGGTGCTTCGAGTGGCGGGCCTCGTCGAGATGACCAAGGCCGGCACGTCGCGGCTCTACCGGGCCAGACCGGAGGCCCTGTCTGGCCTGCATGGAGCCGTGGCCGCCGACTCGAAGTGGCGTCCTGCCGACGACGTACCAGAGCGGAGGCTGGCCTCGACGTCGACCGGACAGGTCGTGGTGGCATCGGTCGACCTACCCGTCTCGGTCGAGGACGCATTCGACGCCTTCGTTGATGCGGACAACTTCTCCCGCTGGATCGGGGTCCCGGTCCACCTGAAGGACGGCCAGTTCGCCGCGACGCTGGAATGGGGTACCGAGGTCAGGGGACGCTACGAGCTGGTCGTGCGGCCGCACCTGATCGTCATGAGCTGGGACTTCGACGACGACAACGTGCCGGTGCCCGGCCGGCCGCTCACGACATACCTCCGGGTCACGCCGCACCGAGGGGGCAGTCGGGTCGTCGTGCACCAGCTCGTCGACGAGGCAGCGCATGCCGACTTCCTGGAGGGGGCCTGGGCTTGGGTGCTGGGCCGGCTCAAGGCGGCCAGACTCCGAGCCCTCGCCGGCGAGGCGACGACAGCAGCCAAGCCACGGAGAGCGAAGTCGACCGGACCGGTGTCATCAGCCCCAGAGACCTAGATGTCGCGGAAGACCTCGATGGTCGCGCCGAGCGCGTTGAGCCGGTCGGCGAGGTCCTCGTACCCGCGGTTGATGACGTAGACGTTGCGCAGCACGGACGTTCCCGGCGCCGCGAGCATGGCCAGCAGGACGACGACGCCGGGACGCAGCGCCGGCGGGCACATCACCTCGGCCGCCCGCCAGCGGGTCGGCCCCTCGATGAGGACGCGGTGCGGATCGAGCAGCTGCACCCTCGCCCCGACCTTGGTCAGCTCGGTCAGATAGATGGCCCGGTTCTCGTAGACCCAGTCGTGGATCAGGGTCGACCCCTCGGCGACCGCCCCGATCAGGGCGAAGAACGGCAGGTTGTCGATGTTGAGCCCGGGGAAGGGCATCGGGTGGATCTTGTCGATCGGCGCGTGCAGCGGGCCCGGCACCGTGGTGAGGTCGACGAGCCGGGTCTGCCCGTTGGCCGAGCGGTACTCCTCGGACGTGGAGTAGGTCATGCCCATGCCCTCGAGGGTGGCCAGCTCGATCTCGATGAACTCGATCGGCACGCGGCGGATGGTGATGGCCGACTCCGTCACCACGGCGGCGGCCAGCAGGCTCATCGCCTCGATCGGGTCCTCGGACGGTGCGAACTCGACGTCGACGTCGATCTCCGGGACGCCGTGGACGGTGAGGGTCGTCGTCCCGATGCCCTCGATGCGTACGCCCAGCCGCTCGAGGAAGAAGCAGAGGTCCTGGACCATGTAGTTCGGGCTGGCGTTGCGGATGACCGTGACGCCGTCGTGGCGGGCGGCGGCGAGGAGGACGTTCTCGGTGACCGTGTCGCCGCGCTCGGTGAGGACGATCGGTCGCGACGGCCGGCGGCTCGGGTCGGCCGTCGCCTCGTAGAACCCGTGGGTCGCGACGACGTCCAATCCGAAGTGACGCAGCGCGGCCAGGTGCGGCTCGACGGTGCGGGTTCCCAGGTCGCAGCCGCCGGCATACGGGAGCCGGAACGTCGGAGAATCGTGCAGGAGCGGCCCGAGGAACATGATCACGGTGCGGGTGCGGCGGGCGGCCTCGACGTCGATGCCGTCGAGGCCCAGCTCGCCCGGTGGGATAATCTCCAGGTCGTTGCTGTCGGGGAGCCAGCGGGTGCGGACGCCGATCGAGTGCAGCACCTCCAGGATTCGGTTGACCTCCTCGATCCGGGCGAGATTGCGCAGCGTCGTCCGGCCGCGGTTGAGCAGGGACGCGCAGAGCAGAGCGACGGCGGCGTTCTTGGACGTCTTGACGTCGATGGCGCCGCGCAGCTTCCGGCCGCCGACGATGCGCAGGTGCTGCGGGCCGGAGTGCCCGAGGGAGACAAACTCCGAGTCGAGGCTCTCGCCGATCCGGGCCAGGGTCTCCAGGCTGAGGTTCTGCTGGCCCTGCTCGATCCGCGCCACGGCGCTCTGACTGGTTCCGAGCAGTCGGGCCAGCTCCGACTGGGTGAAGCCCTTGTGCCGCCGGGCGTCGCGGATCAGGGAGCCGATTCGCTCGAGGTAGGTGTCCGTGACCGTCACGGCGGTCACCATATCTCAGATATGAGATACGAATTGACGGCCCTCAGGGGTGGTCAGCGCACGCCCGCGCGATGATCGGTGCGGTGATGGCGACCTGCCACGGCCGGGCGCCGATAGCGCTCAGGGCGGCGGCGATCCCGGCCTCGCTGAGGTCGGCCGGGGGCGCCCACAACAACCGGCGCAGCGCGTCGGGGGTCAGGAGGTTCTCGACGGGAACCAGATGCTGGGCGCCGAATGCCGCGAGCTCCGCACGGGCCTGGATCAGGCGGGCGGCGGCCACGGGCTCCCGCTCCGCCCACGCGCGGGCCGGCGGCGGCCCGGTACCCGGCAGGGCCAGCGGCGGCAGGATGCTCTCCGGCAGGTTCTGGGCGCGGCGAATCGCGTCGAGCCAGACCTTCGCGTTGCGCCGGGCCGGGCGCAGCTCACGGGTCTCGGTCAGCTCCTGGACCGTCGTCGGAGCCAGGTTGGCCAGCTCCACGATGACCCCGTCAGGAAGGACTCGGCCCGGCGAGGTGTCGCGGCGCTCGGCGATGCGGTCACGGGTCAACCACAGCTCCCTGACCACCGCCAGGCCACGGCGCTTCCGCACTCGATGCATGCCGGAGGTGCGCCGCCACGGGTCGACGCGCACCGGCGGCCCCTCGAAGTCGAGGAGGGCGTCGAACTCCTCCAGCGCCCACTGTGTCTTGCCTTGCGCCTCGAGATCAGCGGCGACTGCGTCGCGCAGCTCGACGAGAACCTCCACGTCGAGGGTGGCGTAGCGCAGCCACGGTTCGGGGAGCGGCCGGGTGGACCAGTCGACCGCCGAGTGCTCCTTGGCCAGCGAGAGACCCAGGTAGTGCTCAACCGCCGCGCCGAGGCCGACGCGCGGCAGCCCGACGAGCCGGGCGCCGAGCTCGGTGTCGAAGAGCTTCGTCGGGCGTAGGCCGACCTGCGCCAGGCACGGCAGATCCTGGGTGGCGGCGTGCAGCACCCACTCGGTGTCGCCGATGCCCTCGGCGATCGGTCCGAGGTCGGGACAGGCGACCGGGTCGACGAGCCAGGTGCCCGACCCCTCCCGGCGCAGCTGGACCAGGTAGGCCTTCTGCCCGTACCGGTGTCCCGAGGCCCGCTCCGCATCCACCGCGACCGGACCGGTACCGCTCGCGATCGCCCGGCCCGCCTCGACCAGGCGACGCTCGTCGACGACGACGTCCGGGATGCCGTCGCGGGGCGTGACCAGCGGCGTCAGCGCCCGCTTCGGCTCCGCTGGCGCGCCGTCGGGCGTGTCGTTCGGTGTCGTGTCGTCAGGTTGACCGGCCCCCGCGGCGGAGCTCACCGCCGCTGCCCGGGTAGCGCCACGACCCCCTCCGGAAGCGGAGGCAGCCCGGCGATGGTGCAGAGGAGGTCGGACCACGCCAGCAGGTGGCCGCCGATCTCTCCCCGCGGAGTCCATGACGCGCGGACCTCCATCTCCACGGTCGGCTCGCGGTCGGCGAGCCCCGCGAAGCTTTCCGAGACGACACGGGTGACCGTGCCGGCCTCCGCGACGTAGCCCAGCTGGCGCGCGTCGAGCGCGTCGACCAGCCAGGACCAG
>DATLQE010000300.1:0-3247 GCA_035535335.1 Lapillicoccus sp.
CGCCGCTGTCGGCGGCGTCCTGCGGTTCTGGCAGCTCGGCGACCCCCACCAGCTGGTCTTCGACGAGACGTACTACGTCAAGCAGGGCTGGTCGATGATCCTCTTCGGCGTCGAGATGAGGAACGACCCGACCCTCAACGATGCCAAGCAGATCGACCAGAACTTCACGGCGGGCAACGTCCTGCAGGTCTACGACCCGACCACCGGCGACCTCGTCGTCCACCCGCCGGTCGGCAAGTGGCTCATCGGCTGGGGCGAGCAGCTGTTCGGGATCACCAACAGCTTCGGCTGGCGGTTCGCCGTCTGCGTCATGGGTGTGCTCTCGATCTTCATGATCGGCCGGGCCGCCCGGCGGCTGTTCGGCTCGTCGCTGCTCGGCACGGTCGCGGCCCTGCTCCTCGCCTTTGAGGGACACCACTTCGTCCATTCGCGAACCTCGCTGCTCGACGTCATCCTCATGTTCTGGGCGTTCGCGGCGTTCTGCTTCCTGCTCATCGACCGCGACCAGTCCCGAAAGGTGTTGGCCCGCAAGGTCGCTGGGCTCGACCGCGCCGGTCTGGCCGCCTTGGGTCCGTGGGGTCCGTCGCTCGGCTGGCGCCCGTGGCGGCTCGCCGCTGGGGTCTGCCTCGGGCTGACCTGCGGGACCAAGTGGTCCGGGGCCTACTTCCTCGTCGCCTTCGGCCTGATGACGGTGCTCTGGGACATGGGCGCCCGCCGGGCCGTTGGCATCAGCCGATGGAAGACCGCCTGGCTCGTCAAGGACACCCCGCTGGCCGTGCTCTGGATGGTCGGCAGCACCGTCGTCGTCTACTGCCTCAGCTGGTGGGGCTGGTTCGCGACCGCCATCGGCTACAACCGGCAGTGGGCCGACGCCCACCCCGCCGAACCCGGCTGGGGCTGGGTGCCCGACCCGGTTCGCTCGTGGTGGAACTACCACGCGCAGATTCTCGAGTTCCACACCCATTTGACGTCCGACCACCCGTACAAGACCAATCCGTGGTCGTGGCTCATCGAGGGCCGGCCGACGTCGTTCTTCTACGAGGGCCCCAAACAGGGGGAGCAGGGCTGCCTGGTCGACAGCTGCTCCAAGGCGATCTCCTCGATCGGGACGCCGTCGATCTGGTGGGGCGCCACGCTGGCGGTGTTCCTCCTGCTCTTCATGTGGGCGCTGCGCCGCGACTGGCGCGCGGGCGCCATCCTCGCCGGGTTCCTGGGCGGGTATGCGCCGTGGTTCCTCCTCGGCGACCGCACCATCTACTCTTTCTACGCAGTGGCCTTCGTCCCCTACGTCGTGCTCGCCTGCGTCTACGTCCTCGGCCTCGCCATCGGCGGCCCCCACGCGTCACCACTGCACCGGCGGATCGGGTTGGGCGTCACCGGCGCGTTCCTTGTCCTGGAGATCGTCCTCTTCGCGTTCTTCTGGCCGATCTACACGGCCCAGGTCGTGCCGTACTCGTTCTGGAGCGCGCACATGTGGTTCCCCAGCTGGATCTGACCGATCGGTGAAGGATCGGGCCCCTCATGCGGGGACCAAACTCTCACCTAGGCTCTTGATAGGCAAGTAGAGACTTGCCTATTGTGGAGGGATGGCCGAGGACACCGTCCTCTTCAAGGCGCTCGCCGACGAGACCCGCCGGGTCATCCTCGACGAGCTGGTGGAGCGGGACGGCCAGTCGCTCTTCGAGCTCTGCACCCGACTGACCATGCGGCACGGCATCACGTCGTCTCGACAGGCCGTCTCGCAGCACCTCGCGGTCCTCGAAGAGGCCGGCCTGGTCACCGCGCACAAGCACGGCCGCACCAAGCTCCACCACGTCAACACCGCACCGCTCCGCAAGATCATCCAGCGGTGGCCGCTTAGCTGAGAACCACTGTCCGACAAGGAGATCCGGTATGCCACGTATCACCACCGCCAGCGTCCTCGTGGACGACCAGGCCAAGGCGCTCGCCTTTTACACCGACGTCCTCGGCTTCCAGCCGAAGACGGACGTCCCGGTCGGCGAGTTCCGCTGGCTGACCGTCGTCAGCCCCCAGGATCCCGACGGCGTCGAGCTGCTCCTCGAACCGGACGAGCACCCCGCCGCCAAGCCGTTCAAGCAGGCCCTCGTCGCGGACGGCATTCCCCTCACCTCGTTCGGCGTCGACGACGTCGACGCCGTGCACGACGACCTGGTGGCGAAAGGCGTCACGATCGTCCAGCCGCCCACCGACATGGGGCCGGTGCGCACCCTCGTCCTCGACGACACGTGCGGCAACCTCATCCAGCTGGCCGCGATGACCGGCCAACCACCGACCTAGAGCGAGCGGACGAAGTCGCCGACCAGCCGGGCGACCTCGGCCGGGGCTCGTTCGTTGGCTCCGTGGCCCTGCCTCGGCATGACCGCGACGGGTCGAGCACCGGCGAGCACCTCGGCCAGAACGTCGGTCCGCTCGCGCAAGTGGCGTGGCGTCCGCCCCCCGGTCAGCAGGAGCACCGGGAGAGCGATCGAGGCGTAGGCGTCGAGCCGATTCCCGAGCCGGTTGATCGCTTCCTGGTCGTCGATCTGGCGCGGCACCAGGGACCGGATCTTCGCGTTGACGCGGGCCAGCACGGGCATCAGCCAACCGACGGCCACCGGCATGCCCACCATCCGCGTGGTAAAGATCCGCAGGGCCGACCCGGGGCGGCCTTTGGCGAGCGCGGCCCGCGCGTCGGTCACGCCGTGATCTCCCCCGATGGGCGATCCCAGCACGATCGGCGGCTCGTAGACGACGCAACCGACGAACGGCCCGGGGTCACGGACGACCGTCTCCAAGGCGACGATGGCACCGGACGAATGGCCGACGATGACGCTCGGCTCCCCGATCTCGGCGGCCAGGGCGTGCAGGTCGTCGACCTCGAGCGCGAAGTCGGTCGCCGGGTCGGCCGGCAGCTCGGTGCGGTACACCCGTCGCCGGATCCGCACCACCCGGAACGACGGGACGAGCTCGGCCGCCACCTTGGCCCACGCCGACTCGTCGCTGAGCCCGCCGTGGACCACGAGCACCACCGGTCCGGACCCCTCGTCCTCGTACACCACGCCAGCCGGGTCCGCCGTCGCCAGCCGCCTCAGCACGGCGCTCACGCTACCGACGGCTCACGTCCCCGTCGGCGCCGCCCACTCCTCAGAATGGCCGGGTGGCGCTCGCCCTCTGCCTCCTCTTCGACCGGCGCACCGATCGGCTGGTGACCGCACTGTGGGAACGCCTCGAGGCGCAGGGCGTGGCG
>DATLQE010000301.1:0-2024 GCA_035535335.1 Lapillicoccus sp.
GCCGGCGAGCCGCAGGAGCCGAGCGTCCGCATACCCGTGAGCCCACCGCAGCCGGTGCACCGGGAGCACCCGGGAGAGGTCCTCCAGGAGCGACGGCGGCGCGACCTCGCCGTCCGCGACGACCCCGGGTCCGGCCGTGAATCCCGTCGGCCAGGTCGTCCGGGAGTCCCCGAAGGCAACGATCTGCCGGGCGCGCGCCAGCGCGCTGACGGCGGCGGCGGAGGTCAGGGCGGCGGCTCCCGCGACGACGACGACGTCGAATGACGGGCCAGGCGGCAGCGCCTCGCCGACGACGAGCGGGCTCATCGCCCAGCACGGTGCGGACCCGAGGAGGAGGTCGGCCGACGGTTCGAACGCGGTTCGCAGCGACGCGGGCCGACCCGCCCGGTCGGCCTCGGCCCGGAGCATCGCGGCCGCGGCGCGGTTCGACTGGCTGGCCGACACGTGCCAGGCGGCTGCCTCGACGCGCGTTCGTCGGGCGGTCGCGGCCAGGTGCTCGCGGTCGGCCGCGGCGTACCCCTCGGCGGCCTCGCGGAGGACCGTACCGTCGTGCCGGCCGTAGCGACCGTCGCCGTCCGCGACGTGACGCGCGATCGACACCCACCAGATGTGTTCGAGCTCGGCGGTGACCTCGTCGGCCTCGACGCCGCGGGCGGCGAAGTCGTCGACGACCTCGCCTATGCCGGCGGCCCGCAGGTCGTCGATGACGGGCACCACCGCCGGAAGGACGGCCAGCCGATCCGACCGTGAGGCCAGGGCCGTCAGCCGGGTCCGCAGCTCGGGCAAGGGAGTCGTCTGCAGGTCGCCGCCGACCGTGGTCGAGGCGAGCCGCTGTCCCAGCCAGGTGAGGTCGGCGTCGATCTCGTCGTACGCGTCCTGCGCCTCGTCGAGCTGCGGCGAGATCTCGGGTCGCCCGCCGGCGCCGACCAAGGCGTACCAGGCGGTCCGCTGGGTCCGCGCCCGAACCAGCTCCGCGTGCAGGTCCTCCGGCGGCGGCCCCGGACGCAGCAACCGGGTCGCCAGGCGGCGGACCCGCGAGCGCGCCCACCTCCCCAGCTCCACACCGTGCGCGGTCCGGTACTCGCGCGTTCCGGTCGCGGCGACATGCTCGTCGAGGGGTACGTCGAAGATCTCGGGCCGGAACACCTCGAGCGTCTCGCGGACTCCGCTCATCGTCGTGACCGCGATCTTCCAGTCCTGCGCCGTCCGCGCCGGTGGCAGCGACGACTCCGCCAGGATCGCGTCGAGGGTGGCCGCCTTGTCGTCGAAGCCGTCGGCCAGCCGCCTCACGATCCGCGAGGCGCGAGCCACCTCGTCGTTGGTCGTGATCCGCGCGCCGTACCACGGGTCCCCCGCCTCGCCGGACGTCCACGCGCCCACCGCGGCGGCCGCGGTGAGCTCGTCGGCCAGCTCGTGCAGGCGTTCCTCGGACAGCCTGGCCAGCGCCGCGCCGCGGATCCGGACCCGCGAGGCCGGCGGAGGGGTCCGCGAACCCAGCTCGCTGATCGCGCACTGGGCCTCGTGCATGCTGACGCCCCACGGCGCGCGCACCTCGTGCAGCGCCGCGACGTGGTCGCGCAGCGCGTCCCGCTGGGCGCGCAGCCGGCTCTCCAGCTTCCCGCCCGCCGGCAACCGGTCGGCCCACGACTCGTCGACGCCGGGAGTGTCGACAAGGGACACGACCTGCGCCAACGTCCCCCGGTGGTCGAAGAGCGCATCCGCGACGTCCGCCACGAGGGACCCCAGCCCGATCGTGTCGAGACGCCGCCGGACGTCCTCGATCTCCGACCGCTGCTCGGCGACGAAGAGTACCGAGTTCCGTTGACTGGCAAGGGCGGCCACGAGGTTGGCGATCGTCTGGGTTGTGCCCGTTCCGGGCGCTGCCTCGACCACGACGTCCTCGCCCCGCAGCACCGCGTCGACGACGCCGGACTGCGCGGAGTCGGCGTCGAGCACCAGCCGCTCACCGGCGGGGTCCGGGTCCGGGTCGAGGTCGGCCGCCGGTTCGACCGGTAGGCGATCGG
>DATLQE010000302.1:0-3058 GCA_035535335.1 Lapillicoccus sp.
ACCGCGGCCGGCCTCGACGAGGTGCTGGACGGCGCTCGGGCTCGCGCCGGCCTGCCACACGCGACCTGCCATGGGCTGCGGCACACCTGCCTGACCCGGCTGCGGGAAGCCGGGATGGCACTGGAGGCCGTGCAGGCCTAGGCCGGGCATGCCTCGATCGAGTGCACGAGAATCTACCTGCACCTGGCCGACGACCGGCTCGAGAGTGATATACGGGGACGGATCGTCCACCTGGATCAGCGAGGCGGTCAGCACGCGGCCCAGTCAACCGTGGGCCACCGCAGCGGAGACGTCGGCATGGCTGAGAGGTCCAACGCCCGGACCGGACCCGGTGGTCGAGAAGCAGGGTTCGGCCGTCCTTATCACCGGTGCGGCATCGGTCCGAGGTCAGGATCCCGCCGTGCGCGCCGACGAGGAGACCCAGCGCATCTCCACCGCGCACCGACACGGCCGCTGGATGCAACCGCGCGCCGACGGGCACAACGCCTTGGACGGGGATAGCGACCGGACGCCGACCAGTGTCGCCGCCCGCTCATCACGCAGATGCCCCGGATCCTCAACGACCTCGCGCAGCGGCCGCCACGTAGGCAGTCGTTACCCCCCGACGGCGACGCCGGTGCCGCCGCCTCATCCGACGGACCGCTACAGCTAGCCCGCCGGTGCGGTACGCGGCTCTGCAGTCATCACGTTGGTGCCGTCGGAAAGGACCGGCGAGATGAGGCCGAACACGTTGCCGTCGGGGTCGAGCAAGTACCCCACCCGGCCGATGCCCTGCATATCCGCCAACGGCAGAGCCTCCGTCCCACCGAGCTCCAGTCCCCTCCGGAACACGTCATCGACGCTGCCGTCGACGCCGACAACAAGGTCACCACCATTGACCGGAGCCCCGCGTTCCGGAGCCGGCCCCTGGCGCTGAGTGAGCCCCCCGTTGATGCCATTGCCGGGCGTATTCATGCCGATCGCGCCCTCACCGGTGTCGATGGCCCAGTAGAGCATGTCGCCGAACTGGGTGAACGTCCAACCCAGCAGTCCGGAGTAGAAGTCAATGAGCCGCTGCGGCTCGGACGCATGGATCTCGAAGTGCACGACGAGGTTCGCCATGAGGATGCCTCCCTTGGGCCAAGGGAACAACGCTACGCCGGCTCATCGCCCCCCGTCTGTCCAAGACCCGCTGAACCCCTGCGAGGGAACGTTGGTGCTGACGCTTACCTGTGCCGCGACGGTCAGGGGACCGGGGAGCCGTTGACGCAGCCGTCAACCGCCGGCTGCCCCTTAACAGTGACAACTCAGGGCCACCGACGTCGACTGGAGCCGCGGCCAAGGCCCCGAGATCACCGGTCCGATCGGCGCCATCCTGCTCCTGCTCACCGGCCGGCCCGCCGCTCTCGAACAATCGCCGGCGAGGGGGTGGACGCCCTCCGCTTCAGCGAGACACGACCTGCGTAGATGGACGGCACCGACGCCAACGCATGACAACCCTTCGGATCTCTCGCTTGGGCAGCGGTCTGTCATGCCGATCCCCTGGCGTCACTCCGCCCGCGGACCGGTGGAGTGAATGCGTCGGCATCCGTGTTCGCCCGGATCAGTGCGATGAGCCTGCCTTGCGTGGGACAGGGAGGAGGAAGCCTTGAGCCGTGCCCGGTGTTCCCCACGCTTGTTGCCGTAGCTCAACCCGTGGCCCCGACGAGGGCATCGGCTGCGGCTAGGCCAAGCGCGACCGGTCAGGCTGGTCAGCTGGTGATGCCGCCGCCTCGTGCGCGTCGCGTGGATTACCTGAACGCATCAACCATGCCCCCAGCACGATGAATGCCAGCCCGAGAATCACGCTCCCGCCGTAGATAACGTAGGCCATGATGGGGATTGCTGAAAGTAGTCCACTTGCGACGACGGCCCACGAGAGCGCTGTTGGGAAGACTCGCGCACGCACGCTCGCGATCCCGTAGAGGAGCCAGCCGATCCCGAACAGGACGAAGCTCATGAGACTGCCCAGAAGCAGTCGGCCGGACGCAGGATTATCCAGCACCACGGGGACGACTTCAGCAAGCCACGGGACAGCGAACGCTTCAAACCACCAGTCACCAGCCATGAACACGGAGCCAAGGATGGCAGCGCCCAGTCCGATCACGCCCAGCACGCCCGCTGCGGGGGCCTGGAGGGAATGACAAGCGACCAGGGCCAACACGAGCATCGCATAGGCCACGATTGACGCGACGCTATTGATCGCATGGGTGGCTGTCAGGACGACGACCTTGAGCGCCTCGCTATCGGAGGGGGCCGTGAGCAGGCTCACCACTCGGGTGACGACGACCAGAGCACCCGCGACGATAGCCAGCGGGGCAGCGCTACGAGCGAGCAACGAATCCATCATGCCAAGTCCCTCGGACCCCTCCGCGCGACTGAATCGTCATCCGACACATATTCTCGAACCGGGCAATGCGAGTCACGCCCCCTGCTCACCGTCCTCTGCGTCCCTCCACCTGTCAAGGAATCTCCTGGGGTGTGCCTCAGCTCATTCGACCACCGCGCCGGTCAGCGCATCCGCTTCCGCCGGGATCAGTGGAGCGGCGACGAGGACTACGGCGGCCACGAGCCCGGTAGCCAACGATGTGGCGACGATCAACCCGAGACGTCGCCTGGGCGGAGGCTCCATGCTTTCGGGGTGCCGCAGTGAGTCGGCGGACTCGGTTGTCGCGGCCAAGATGGCCTCAATTCATTGATGATCGCTTGTCGTGAGTCGACCCAGGTCTTCGGCGGCTGGCGGTACCCCGCGCCGTTGACGGGATTCGGCCGATGATGAAGGGCAGGAGATCGGGCGGACGCGGGGGCCCTTCAGTCAAAGCTCGTCGCGGGGGGTGGCCGGGCGTCAAGGGTGGTGACAGGCCTTGCCTGTCAGGTTTCGGGAAGGACGGGCTGTGGCCACGGCGGAACGTCAGCAGCGCCGGTGAGGTGGACCAGGTCGGCGCTGACTTGCCAGAGCCGGGCGGCGGCGGCCTCGTCGTAGCTGCCTTCGGCGGACCGCTTCTCCTTACTGTCCGCAAAGTAGCGGCCGGTGACGTGC
>DATLQE010000303.1:0-4755 GCA_035535335.1 Lapillicoccus sp.
CCAGTAGATGGCCGAGCGGTAGGCGGTGCCGACGTCGTTGCCCTGCCGGTTGGGCGTCGTCGGGTCGTGGTTCTCCCAGAACTCCTTGAGCAGCAGCTCGGCGCTCGTCCGCTCGGGGTCGTAGACCACCCGGACGGTCTCGGCGTGGCCGGTCAGCCCGGTGCACGTCTCCTCATAGGTCGGGTTCGGTGTGTACCCACCCATGTAGCCGACCGCCGTCGCGACGACTCCCGGCTGCCGCCAGAAGATCCGCTCCACGCCCCAGAAACAGCCCATCGCGAGGTAGATCACCTGTGACCCCTCGGGCCACGGGCCGTCGATCGGGGTACCGAGCACGACGTGGGTCGGGTCCACCTGGAACGGACGGGTGTCGCGCCCGCCGAGCGCGTCCTCGCGGGACACCAGCGACGTCTTCCTGCCGAGTCCGAAAATCACCTCTCCAGTGTCACACGGCCCCCTCAGGTGGCCGGGTCGAGGGCCTCCGGAGCCCGCACTACGCTCGCCCGGTGATGTCTTCGCACCGCCTGAACGGCTTCGCCACCCGGGCCATCCACGCCGGTCAGGAGCCCGACGCGGCCACCGGGTCCGTGGTCGTGCCGATCTACCAGACGTCCACCTACAAGCAGGACGGCATCGGTGGACTGCGCGGCGGGTTCGAGTACTCCCGGTCGGCCAACCCGACCCGGACCGCTCTCGAGGAGTGCTTCGCGGCCCTCGAAGGCGGAGAACGCGGGTATGCGTTCGCCAGCGGCCTCGCCGGCCAGGACACCGTGGTCCGGGCCCTGCTCCGCAACGGCGACCACGTCGTGGTGCCGTCCGACGCATACGGCGGGACCTACCGGTACTTCAACCAGGTGGCCCGGCCGGGCGGCATCGACCACACCATCGCCTCCATCCATGACGTCGACGCGGTGCGAGCCGCGATCCGACCGGGGGTCACCAAGCTCGTGTGGGTCGAGACGCCGACGAACCCGCTCCTCGCCATCGCCGACATCGCCGGCATCGCGGAGGTCGCCCACGCAGAGGGCGCCCTGCTCGTCGTCGACAACACGTTCGCGACGAGCTACCTGCAGAGTCCCATCGCGCTCGGTGCCGACATCGTGACGCACTCGACGACGAAGTATGCGGGTGGGCACAGCGACGTCATCGGCGGCGCCGTCGTCATCGCCAAAGAGCTCGGCGCCAAAGGGTTCTCGGACGCGGCAGAGCGGATCGAGTTCCACCAGAACGCGATCGGCGGGATCGCGGCGCCCTTCGACTCGTGGCTCGTGCTGCGCGGGCTGAAGACGCTCGCGATCCGGATGGAGCAGCACTGCGACAACGCCGAGCGAGTCGTCGAGCACCTCGTCTCGCACCCGGCGGTCGAGCGGGTCTACTACCCTGGACTCCCCGAGCATCCCGGACACACCTTGGCGGCCAAGCAGATGCACCGGTTCGGCGGGATGGTGTCGATCGCGGTCAAGGGCGGCGAACGGGCGGCGGTGGCGGTCTGCGGGGCGACGCAGATCTGGACGCTCGGCGAGTCCCTCGGCGGCGTGGAGTCGCTCATCGAGCACCCGGCGCGGATGACCCACGCGTCGGTGTCCGGTACGCCGCTGGAGGTGCCCCGCAACCTCATCCGGCTGTCGGTCGGCATCGAGGACGCCGACGACCTCATCGACGACCTGGACGCCGCCCTCAGCGCTCACGGGTAGCCCGCGGTGGTAGCGGCGTGAACGCCGACTGACATGACGGACCTGCTCTGCCTCGACGTCGGCTCGACGTTCACCAAGGCGGTCCTCGTCGGGCCGGACGGCACGGTGCGGGGGACGGCCGAGACTCGGACGACCGGCAGCACCGACGTCCTCGACGGTTGCCATGCGCTCGCCGAGCGGCTCGGCGCCGGCGCGGACACGACGACGACGCTGGCCTGCTCGAGTGCCGGCGGCGGCCTGCGGCTCGCGGTGGTGGGGTACGAGCGGCAGGTCACTGCCGAAGCGGGCTATCGCGTCGGCCTCAGCGCCGGCGCCAAGGTCGTGCACGTCGCGTCCGGTCGGCTCGACGACGCCTCGGTGCGTGCCCTCGGCCGGGCCCTTCCGGATCTCCTGCTCCTCGTCGGCGGTACGGACGGCGGCAACGCAGACGTATTGCGGCACAACGCTTCTCGCCTGGCCCGGGCCGCACTGGGCGTCCCGATCGTCCTCGCCGGGAACGTCGACGCCCAGCACGAGGTGGCGACGCTGCTTCGCGACGCCGGACAGCCGGTTCGCGTCGCCGACAACGTGGTGCCGGAGATCGGCCTCATCGCCCCGGCGAGCGCCCGGTCGGCGATCCGGGCGATGTTCCTCGACCACGTCATCGGCGGCAAGGGCCTGTCGAGCAGCGCGGCCTTCCGGGAAATGATTCGGGCGCCCACGCCGGACGCCATGCTTCGCGGCGTCGACGTGACCTGCGAGGTCCTCGGCACCGACCTCCTGGTCGTCGACGTCGGCGGCGCCACGACCGACGTCTACTCCGTCGTGACGCCGGACGACCAGGACGCCTCCATGCGCACGGACGTCGCCGGCACCCTGTGGCACGCCCGCACCGTCGAGGGCGACCTCGGCGTCCGCTGGAACGCCGTCGAGGTCGTCGAAGCAGCGGCTCGCGAGCGGGTACCCGTCGCCGCGGGACTGCATCGGTATGCGACGGCAGTGGCCGCGGACCCGGCGCACCTTCCCGCCGACGACGAGGAGGTGGCTCTCGACCTCCAGCTCGCCACGATCGCCGCCCTCGTCGCCGTCCGCCGGCACGCCCGGCCGAGTACGCCGGGACAGTCGCCACGCCCACTCGGCGACGTCGGGGTCGTCCTGGGCTCGGGCGGCGTGCTGCGCCATGCGACGGCCGAGCAGGGTATGCGGGTGCTCGCCGCGGTGACCGGGGACCACGCCGGCGGGTGGCGGGTCCCGAGGTCCGCGCGAACCGGCGTGGACGTCGCATACCTCCTCTTCGCGGTCGGCCTCCTGGCCGACGAACATCCGGACATCGCCCGAGTCGTGGCGACGGGCCTGGCCCGGTCTCACATGCTGGGCGGTCCTGAGTAGCCTGCGATCGTGCCGGACCTCGCCTCACCACCCGTCAGCGTCGACGACATCCGGGCCGCGGAGCGGCTCCTGCAGGGGGTGGTCCGGCCGACCCCGCTCGAGTACTCGCGAGCGCTCTCCGCCAAGGTCGGTGCCGAGGTGTTCCTCAAGTGCGAGAACCTCCAGCGGGCGGGGTCGTTCAAGATCCGCGGGGCTTACACGCGCATGTCCCGGCTCTCGGAGGAGGAGAAGGCGCACGGCGTCGTCGCCGCGAGCGCCGGGAACCATGCGCAGGGCGTCGCCCTCGCCGCGCAGCTGCTCGGGATCCGCGCGCAGGTCTTCATGCCGCACGGGGCGCCGATGCCGAAGATCTCGGCGACCAAGGGCTACGGCGCGGAGATCGAGTTCGTCGGGTCCACGGTCGACGAGTGCCTGGTCGCGGCGCACGAGTTTGCGGCCGCGACCGGGGCGGTCCTGATCCACCCGTTCGACCATCCCGACATCGTCGCCGGGCAGGGGACCTGCGGCCTGGAGATCCTCGAGCAGTGCCCCGACGTGCGCACGGTCCTCGTCAGCGCCGGCGGCGGGGGGCTGCTGGCCGGGGTGGCCATCGCGATGCACGCGCTGCGCCCGGACGTGCGGGTGGTCGGCGTGCAGGCGGAGGAGGCCGCCGCATACCCGGTCTCGCTGAAGGCGGGCCGGCCGGTGCCGCTGGAACGGATGTCGACGATGGCCGACGGCATCGCCGTCGGACGCCCCGGCGACGTGCCGTTCGCGGTGATCGAGAAGCTGGTCGACTCGGTCGACACCGTCAGCGAGGCGAGCCTGTCGCGGGCGCTGCTGTTCCTCCTCGAGCGGGCCAAGCTCGTCGTCGAGCCGGCCGGTGCGGCCGCGGTCGCGCGGCTCATGGACCCCTCAGCTCCACGGCTCGAGGGACCGGTGGTGGCCGTGCTGTCCGGCGGCAACATCGACCCGCTGCTGATGCTCCGGATCATCCGGCACGGCATGGCGGCGGCCGGGCGGTACCTCACCTTCGCGGTGCGAGTTCCGGACCGGCCGGGGTCGCTGGCCCGGTTGCTCGCCGACGTGGCCGGTGTGGACGCCAGCGTCATCGAGGTCCGCCACAACCGCAACACGTCGTCGCTGTCCGTCGACGAGACCGAGATCGTCGTCGACGTGGAGACCAAGGGCCCCGAACACCGGGAAGAGGTGCTCGGGGCCCTGCGGGCGGACGGCTATCGGCCGTTGCTGCGCTGATCTCCGGCCCGGCGTCAGCCGGTGAAGGGCGCCGCCTTGAGGATCTTGACCTCGACGGTCTTGCCGGCCGGGGTCTCGTAGGACGCCGAGTCGCCGACCTTCTTGCCGTTGATGGCCCGGCCGAGCGGGGACTGCTCCGAGAAGACCTCGAGGCCGGAGTCGTCCTTGATCTCGCGATGGCCGAGCAGGAACGTCTCCTCGTCGCCGAACATCTCGACGGTCACGAGCATCCCCGGCTCGACGACCCCGTTGTCGGGAGGCGTCTCACCGACCTTGGCCGTCTCGAGGAGCTGGGTCAGCTGGCGGATGCGGGCCTCCATCTTGCCTTGCTCCTCCTTGGCGGCGTGTTAACCGCCGTTCTCGCGGAGGTCGCCTTCCTCGCGGGCCGCCTCGATGCGCTTGGCGATCTCGGAACGGCCCTCGCCGGACAGGTGCTCGAGCTCCGCCTTGAGGCGGT
>DATLQE010000304.1:0-2415 GCA_035535335.1 Lapillicoccus sp.
AAGAACGGCCAGGCCCAGGCGGCCAACATCTTCAGCACCGACCCGTCGATTCCGGCCAACGGATTCGTCACTCTGGAGGACCCGAAGCTGCTGTTCGGCTCCGACAACGTCGTCCCGCTGGTCCGTAAGGACAAGGTCAACGACACCATCACCGCGGCCCTCAACGCCGTCTCGGCCAAGATCGACACGGCGACGTTGACCGACTTGGTCAAGCAGGTCGACGTCGACAAGAAGGACGCGTCGGCGGTGGCCAAGGACTTCCTGTCCAAGAACGGCCTCGGCTGACCGTCGTGAGATGACGTACCGCATCCCCGCAGTGCTTGAATCGCGGGTATGCGGTACGCCGTCACCGGTGCCACCGGTTTCGTCGGTGGCGCGCTGGTGCGACTGCTGCGAGCCAACGGGCACGAGGTCGTCGCCCTGGTGCGCAGCCGAGAGCGCGCCGCCGCCCTGTCAGCCGTGGGAGTAACGCTTCTCGAGGGCGATCTCGACGACTCGGCCGCCCTCGAAGCGCTCGGCGCCGGCGCCGATGGGCTGTTCCACGTGGCGGGCTGGTACAAGCTGGGCGACGCCCGTCCCGAGGACGGCTGGCGGGTCAACGTGGACGGCACGGCCAATGTGCTCGCCGCCGGTCGCAGCGGCGTGCCCAAGGTGGTCTACACCAGCACCCTGGCCGTCAACTCCGACACCCGTGGCCGGGTCGTCGACGAGGGCTACCGGTTCACCGGGAGCCACCTCTCGGTCTACGACGAAACCAAGGCGCGCGCCCACGACATGGCCGCCGACGCGGCCCGAGACGGAATGCCGTTGGTCATCGTCCAACCCGGGCTGATCTACGGGCCCGGTGACACCTCACAGACCGGAGCGCTGGTCGCCGCGGTGCTCGCGGGTCGGCGACCCACCGTGCCGGCCGGCGGTGCCGTCTGCTGGGGTCACGTCGACGACATCGCCCGCGGTCACCTGCTGGCCATGGAGCAGGGGACCGCCGGCGAGTCGTATTTCCTGGCCGGAGAACCGTGTTCGCTGGCCGACGGACTGCGGCTGCTCGGTGATCTCTCGGGGAAGCCTGGCCCGATCGTGCTTCCGGCGAGCGTGGTCAGGCTCACCGGAGCGGTCGTCGGGGTCGTCGAACGGGTTGTCCCGATGCCGGCCGGCTACTCGGCCGAAGCTATGCGCGCGAGCCTGGCGACCTACCTCGGCAGCCCGGCCAAGGCATACCGCGAGCTGGGCTGGACGTCTCGTCCACTGCGGGAGGGGCTGAGCGAGCTCGTCGCCGCTGGGTGAGAGTCTCGCTGTCGTGAGCGCGGCCGGGGACTGGGTCCTCCACGTCGACCTCGACCAGTTCGTGGCCGCGGTGGAGGTGCTGCGGGACCCATCGCTCGCCGGTAAGCCGGTCGTCGTCGGCGGACGGGGCGACCCGACCCAGCGCGGCGTCGTCTCGACCGCCTCGTACGAGGCCCGCGCGTTCGGAGTCGGCTCCGGTATGCCCCTGCGAACCGCCGTGCGCAAGGCGCCCGACGCGATCTTCCTCCCGGTGGACGGTCCGCTCTACACCGAGGCGTCCGAAGGCGTCATGGCTGTACTGCGCTCGTTCGGACCGACCGACGGCGCGGTCGTCGAGGTCCTCGGGTGGGACGAGGCGTTCGTCGGCGTCATGACCGACGACCCGGAGCCGCTGGCCCGGCGAATCCAGACGGCCGTCCTCGAGCAGACCCGGCTGCACTGCTCGATCGGGATCGGCCCGACCAAGGTGATGGCCAAGACGGCGACGGCATTCGGTAAGCCGCAGGGCGTCTTCACGATCACCACGGACACCTGGTACGAGATCATGGGCGCCCGTCCGACGCAGGCGCTGTGGGGCGTGGGCACAAAGACCGCGGCCAAGCTCCGCGAGCTCGGCATCGAGACGGTCTCGCAGCTGGCTCTGTCCGACCCCGAACCCCTCGTCGCCCGGCTCGGTCCGACGATGGGTCCGTGGTACCGGCGCATCGCCCGTGGCGGCGACCGCTCTCCGGTGACGGCGACGCCGTGGATCGCCCGAGGACACGGCCGCGAGACGACGTTCCAGGCCAACCTGCGCGACTGGGACGTCGTGGCGGAGGAGGTCCGGGGGCTTGCCGCCCGTGTCCTCGACGACATCGTCGCCGAGGGTCGGCCGGCGATCCGCGTGGGGCTGAAGGTCCGGTATGCGCCGTTCACCACGCATACGGCTTCGGCTCCGCTGCCGTCCCCGACGTTCGACCTCCCGGTGATCGCCGGCACGGCCCTGGCGCTGCTCAGCCGGTTCGACGAGCGCCGGTCGGTCCGGCTCCTCGGGGTGCGCCTCGACATGGAGCCACCCGACGGCGGCTACCCCCGCTGAGCGCCGACCGGGGTGCCAGGTGTCTCCAGCCGCACCGCGGCCAGCAGCATCTG
>DATLQE010000305.1:0-2174 GCA_035535335.1 Lapillicoccus sp.
GTGCTCGACCAGTCGCCACAGAGCAACGAACTCATCTCGTGACACATGGAGATTCCCGCGAGGAATGGCCTCAACAGCCCGAGCCGTCACCTCCATGCACCTGATTGTCACGCAGCACACCGACAGATTGCTACCATTCGACGCTGCGCTAAACGGCGTCGCCGCGGCCGACCACTGTCCAGTGCCGGTCACTACCTGGTCCTGCTCGACGTTGGAGCCCGACTGGTCGCCGTTCTCGAAGCTGGCACTGTCGAGCGTTGCCCAAACCTGTTCCAGGCACCACAGAAAGGTGTCGTCAGGATGCCATTCTGGGTCGTCCGCGGGGGACTGTCCGATTTTCGGTGTAACTGCCTGGCATCTTCAGTTGGTGGTGGTTGGGGTCAGGCGTCCTTCGAAGGTGATTGCGAAGGCGTTGAGTGCGGGCTTCCATCGCATGGTCCGTCGTGACCGTCCTCGGCCGGTGGGGTCGAGGGATCGGGTGACGAGGTAGAGGCACTTCAGCGCGGCTTGTTCGGTGGGGAAGTGCCCGCGGGCCTTGATCGCTCTGCGGTAGCGGGCATTCAACGACTCGATCGCGTTTGTGCTGCAGATGATGCGCCGGATCTCCACGTCGTAGTCGAGGAACGGGATGAACTCCGTCCACGCCGAGCGCCACAGCCCCGCGATGGCCGGATACTGGCCGCCCCAGGTGTCGAGGAACTCCTCCAGGCGCACGGCGGCCTGGTCGGCGTTGACGGCGGTGTAAATCGGGCGGAGGTCCTTGGCCATGGCGTCCCAGTCCCGGCGTGAGGCGAACCGGAACGTGTTGCGGATCAGGTGCAGCAGACACGTCTGCACCACCGTCAACGGCCAGGTGGCGTTCACCGCGTCGGGAAGGCCTCTGAGGCCGTCGCAGACCAGCATGCACACGTCGGCCACGCCGCGGTTCTTGATCTCGGTGAGCACCGACAGCCAGAACTTCGCTCCCTCGCCGCCGTCGCCGGCCCAGATGCCGAGGATGTCTCGTTCCCCGGCCACGGTGACGCCGATGGCCACATAGGACGGCCGGTTCACCACCTGCCCGTCGCGGACCTTCACCACGATGGCGTCGAGAAAGATCACCGGATAGACCCGGTCCAGCGGCCGGTTCTGCCACTCCGCCATCGCCTCGACGACGGCGTCGGTGATCCGGCTGATGGTGTCCTTGCCGACGCTGGCGCCGTAGACCTCGCCGAAATGGGCGCTGATCTCTCCGGTCGTCAGACCACGCGCTGACACCGACAGCACGATCTGATCAATGCCGTCGAGCCGTCGCTGCCGCTTGCGCACGATCACCGGCTCGAAGGTGCCGTCCCGGTCGCGGGGCACCTCGATCGTCACCGGCCCGACCGCGGTCAGCACCGACTTCGTTCGGGTGCCGTTACGCGAGTTGCCGCCGTTGCGGCCGATTGGGTCGTGCTTGTCATAGCCGATGTGCTCACTCATCTCCGCCTCCAAAGCGGCCTCGAGCACCGACTTCGTCAACCCCGTGAGCAGCCCGTCCTCACCGACGAGCTGCAACCCTTCGGCACGAGCCTGTTCCACGATGTCTTGAGCAAGGCGTTGCTGATCAATCTGAGCCGGCACGGGCTCGATCATCTCGGTCACTGCTGGTCCTTCCCGCCAAGCCGCGCTCGGCGTGTCAGGCCAGATCAGTTACACCGTTCCTCGGACAGACCCGCCGTTCGGGCCGAGGAACCCGGTGACGGTCCCGGGCGCGATCGTGAAGCTGAGGGAGTGCACGGCGGTGGTGTCGCCGCCATTGGTACGACTGGGATTTCGGCCTGACCATGCACCACGAGAGCGACGGCACACCACGCTACGCAGCCCAGGACTCGACCAGGCGGCCCTCCACGGAGTCCTCGCCCGCGTGCGCGACCTCGGCGCCGCCCTCATCTCGGTCACGACCGGACGAGGCGCACGCCGGTCGCGAGCAGCCAGACGAGCCAGGCGGCGAACCCTAGGAGCCCGACGAAGATCAGCGCCGAGCCGTCGGCGATCGCGAGGTTGCCGACCCCCGCGGCGAGCAGCAGGCTCCCGCCCACCAGGCCCAGCAGGCGCTGCCAAGCCGGAGTCAGCCCGCTCGCGTGCGCGGCGAGGGCCGCGCCGATGAAGGTGGTGCCGAGCGTCGGCAGCGCCAGCGCGAACGCCGCCGC
>DATLQE010000306.1:0-3742 GCA_035535335.1 Lapillicoccus sp.
TGGGGATCAGAGCCGACGGTGACCGGGTGGCCTCGCTGCAGCTGGTCGCCAACCGACGAAAGCTGGTCGCGCTTCGGTCGCCGGTCTCGCGGTTGGCGATCATCTGACGCCTCTCCGCGGCGCCGGGGACGGGGACGGTTCGGGGCCCGAGTGGAGCGAAGTTGACGTGATAGCGGCAATGTCGCTCCACTCGAGCACCTCTCCATGACGATCTCCCTCGTCGACGGCTCCTGAGGCATGGACGTTCGGCGCCGGCATCGTGTGACATCGGCGGAACAATCGACGGCTTACGCGCGCAGGAGCTCGGCGATGATCGAGCGGTCCGGCTTGCCCTGTTCGGTGACGGGAAGGTGGTCGACAAGGACGACGTCGCCGACCGCGGCGGGCGGCTCAACCTGGCGTTCGAGGTAGGCGCGCACGTCGGCCGCCCCCACGGACGATCCGCGGGCCCTCAGGGCCAGCACTCCGAACGACCCGTCCGGTCCGGGCTCGGCCGGCAGCGCCACGGCGTACACGACGTCAGGGTGATCACAGGCCGCCTCCTCGAGGTCGAGCGGCAGCACCGTGACGCCGTCGACGTCACGGGCATCGGCGGCCCGCCCACGGACATGGAGGTAGCCGTCGGCGTCGCGGAAGCCGAGATCGCCGGTCCGGTACCACCCGTCGTGGAAGGCCGGGTCTCCCGGCCGGCCGAAGTACCCGGACGACATCCCGGGCAGCCGCACCTCGATGACGCCCTGCTCACCGTCGGGCAGCACGGTCCCATCGCCTGCTACGAGACGAAGGTGCACGCCAGGCCGCGGCCGGCCCGCGGTGCTGAGCAGCTCCGGGTGGTCGAGGCTATAGTCGGGCGCGGTCAGCACGCTGACCATCCCCGCCTCGCTCGCCCCGTAGGTATTGACGAGGATCGGGCCCAGCCGGGCGAGCAGCCGGCGCCGGAAGCTGGCCGGAGCCACCGCGCCGATGTGGCTGACCCGCCGCAGTGTCGACAGATCGCGTGTCGGAAGATCCGGATGGTCGGCGAACTCGGCGAGCAGCGGTTCGACGAGGCTCAGCTGGGTGATCCCCTCGGCCTCGATCACTCGCAAGAGCTCGGCGGGGTCGAACCGGTCCCGCAGCGTCACCGACCCACCTCCGAGCAGCGTCTGCGCGACGAGAACCTGCGAGACATAGGCAAAAGCGCTGCACGTCAGCAGCTTTCGGTCTTCCTCTCGTACGTCGCCGAGCAAGGCGGCGTATGCGTCGAAGGAGCGCATGCTCGCCTTGGAGCCACCAGTCGTCCCTCCCGACGCGATGAGTACGGCGAGGTCGCCAGGTCGGGCCCGGCCGACGAACGGCGTCTCGCCCTGGGCCGCCGCTTCGTCGGCCAGGTCGGCGAGCCCGTCGACGGGACCGACGGACACCGTCTCGTCCGAGAGGATCCGGGCCGCGGCGGCCTGCGCATCGGGCGCGGTCTCCGGGAAGACGACGAGCAGCCCTGGACGGATCTGCTTGAGGAACCGGACGAGCTGCTCGGGGCGGCCGGTGTCCGGGGTGAAGACGCTGGCCGCTCCGACCAGGGCAACCGCGTACCGGACCGCGAGCGCCTCGGGCGACTCGGTCGCCAGCAGGGCGACCCGATCACCGGCCCCGAGGCCGCGCGCGGCGAGCGCCCACGCATACCGGTCGATGGTGGCGGCGAACTCGCCCGCGGGCAGGCCACGGCTCGCGTCGCGGACGACGACGCGGTCCGGGTCGGCCCGAAAGCCCTCGAGCATGCGGTCGCCCCAGGAACGGTACGGAGCACCGGACGACGGCTGCGACATCTCGCTCACGGGCGCGATGGTAGGCCGGTTCTCGCTCGGCGCTCAGCATCGCGCCACTACGGGCAGGTGGATGATGTGCCTGTGTCGACGAAACCAGCGTCCGACGCCAAGGCCGGGCGAGCCGGGCTGACGCCGCTGCTCGCCGTCTGCACCGGCTACTTCATGGTGATTCTCGATGTCACCATCGTCAACGTCGCCGCGCCGGCCATCGGCCGCGACCTGTCGGCGTCGCTGACCGACATCCAGTGGATCGTCGACGGCTACACCGTGGCCTTCGCCGGGCTGCTGCTGTTCGGTGGGGCGCTCGGCGACCGGTTGGGGCATCGCCGAGTCTTCTGCGCCGGGGTCGCCATCTTCACCGTCGCCTCGCTGGGCTGCGCGCTCGCCTGGGACGAGAACGTCCTCACCGCCCTGCGCGTCGTCGAAGGCGTCGGAGCGGCCCTGCTGGTGCCGGGTTCGCTGGCGTTGCTGCAGCAGGTCTACGTCACGGCCGAGTCCCGAGCGTGGGCCTTCGGACTGTGGGGCGCGATCGCGGGGGTGGCGGCGACGTCGGGGCCGCTTCTGGGTGGGGTGATCACGAACACGCTGGGCTGGCGCTGGGTCTTCGCCATCAACATCCCGGTCGGCATCGTCTGCATCGCGATGACGCTGCGGGCCGTGGGCAGCTCCGAGCGGAACCGCGACCGCGCGATCGACTGGGTAGGCCAGGGTGCGGTCGTCGTCACGGTCGCGGCGCTCATCACCGCGCTCAACGAAGTGGGTCGGCAGGGGTTCACCGGCCCCCTGGTGATCGGAGGCTTGGTCGTCACGGTGGCGGCGGCCGCGGTGTTCGCGCTCCGGGAGCGGCTCTCGGCGGCTCCCCCGATACCGCGGGCGATGCTGGCGTCGCCATCGATCACCGGCGGTACCGGCATCGGCCTGCTCTTCAACTTCGGCTTCTACGGGATGATCTTCGCCGCGAGCGTGTACTTCCAGCAGCGCGAGAACCTCAGCGCGACGCTGACCGGCCTGGCCCTGCTACCGGCCATGGCGGTGACGATGGTCGCCTCTGCTCTCTCGGCTCGCCTGTCCCGCCGGTACGCCCACCGACGGCTCATGCTCGTCGGCCTCACGACGGCCGCCGTCGGCCTGGCGGTGTGGGCGGCGGCCGGCGCGACGCCCAGCTACGTCGTCCTCGTCGTCGCCATGGTCGCCTGCGGCTTCGGCACCTCCTTCACCCTCACGGGCGCCACCGCCACGGTCATGGAGGCGGCTCCGGCCGGGTACGCGGGTACGGCCTCGGCCGCGCTCAACACCGCCCGCCAGACCGGATCCGCAGCGGGAGTTGCCATCAGCGGTTCCCTCATCGCCGTCCTCGGCCTCACGACGGGGGTGACGGTCTTCATGGCGGTCGGTGCCGCGGGGTACCTCGTCGGTGTACTGCTGACCGCGCTGTGTGTGCCACGGCGCCGGACGCGGGTCACCCAGGGCAGGTGATGCCGGGCGACCCTGGCGCCGAGATGCTCGAGGGGTTCTCGAGCCGGAGAGGAAGGGGTATGCCCGTGGGCGAGGCGATTGGTCAGTCACTTCCCGTGGCAGTCGGCGTGATGGTCAGCCCGTTGCCGGTCGTCGCCGTCGTCCTCATGCTCCTCAGCGGCAAGGCTCGGGCGAACGCCTTCGCCTTCGTCCTCACGTGGTTCGTCGCGATCGCTCTCCTGACAGGGGTCGTCGCCTTCCTGGCCGGGACCTCGTCCGGCACCGAGGAGCAGCCGGCAACCTGGGTCTCCGCCGTCAAGATCGTCCTCGGCGCGGGCCTCCTGTTCCTCAGCGTCAAGAACTGGCGAGAACGCCCGGGCGAGGGAGAGGAGCCACCCGCCCCCACGTGGATGTCCGCCATCGACGGCTTCACGCCGGTCAAGTCCGCCGGGCTCTCGGTGGTCCTGGCCGACGTCAACCCC
>DATLQE010000307.1:0-2350 GCA_035535335.1 Lapillicoccus sp.
TGTCGTGGGCCACCGGCAACGTCGTGACCCGGCGGGTCGGCACCGCCTCGGGCCTGTCGATGACGGTCTGGTCCGGCCTCGTCGTCCCCGTCCCGATGTTCGCCCTGTCGCTGCTCGTCGACGGTCCGGACGCCGTGGTCAGTGGCCTCCGCCACATCGACGCGGTGACCGTCGGCTCGACGCTCTACACCGCATACCTGTGCTCGCTCTTCGGCTACGGGGTCTGGAACACCCTGCTGGCCCGCTACCCGACCGCCACCGTCGTCCCGTTCACCCTGCTGGTGCCGGTGAGCGGCATCGCCACCGCCTGGATCGCCCGAGGCGAGCAACCGACCCTGGGCACCGCCGCCGGCGGCCTGCTCCTCCTCCTCGGCGTCCTCGTCACGGCCGCGTCGCGTCGCCGCCCGCCGAGACCCGCGCCTGCCGTCGCCGACGCTGACCGTGACGGTCTGGTGTCGAAACCGCGGGAGGTCTTCACCGGCTGAGAGCCTCCTGAAAGGATCCTCGGACCGCTCGGGTGCCGACGCGGTCCGACGATCTTTCAGCATGCTCGAGGAGCGCGGGTGGGAGCACAGGCCGTGTCGGACGAGGTCGTCCGGCGGGACGTCATCGACAGCCGGGCGCGGAGCATCGCCCACCTGTTCCGGCAGCGGGTCGCCGCGTCCGGGTCGCGCGAGGCCTTCCAGTACCTCGTCCCCGACGCCGACGGCAGCGAGCGGGTCGAGCGGCTCACCTGGGACCAGACCCGCCAACGCGCGGACGCCTGGGCCGCCGGGCTGGTCGCGCTCGGCGTCGGCCTCGAGGACCGCGTCGCGATCGCCTCGGCGACGCGTCTCGAATGGGTGCTTGCCGACCTGGCCATCATGACCGCCGGTGGCGCGACCACGACCATCTACCCGACGATGCTCGACGCCGACGTCGCCTTCATCGTCGCCGACTCGGGGAGCCGGGTCGTCTTCGCCGAGGACGTCGACCAGGTTCGCAAGCTGCGCGACCACCGGGCCGAGCTCCCGGACGTGCTGCGGGTCGTCACCTTCGACGGCCCGGCCGACGAGACCGGCGCCGAGGGCGACGACGGCTGGGTCATCACCGGTGACCGGTTGGCCGAGCTGGGCCGCCAGCGCCTGGAGGACGAGCCGGCGGTGCTCGACGAGCGCGTCGAGGCGCTCACGCCCGAGCACCTGGCCGTCATCATGTACACGTCCGGCACCACGGGCCGGCCCAAGGGCGTCCTCATCACCCACGACGCCCTGGTCTACGAGGGAGCCGGCGTCGACTCGGTCTCGCTGCTCAACGAGGACGACCTGCAGTTCCTCTGGCTGCCGCTGTCGCACGTCTTCGGCAAGATCCTGCTGATCCTGCCGCTCCAGATCGGGTTCTGCACGGCGGTCGACGGGCGGATCGACAAGATCGTCGACAACCTCGCGATCATCAAGCCCACGTTCATGGGTGCGGCCCCGCGCATCTTCGAGAAGGCCTACGCCCGCATCGGCATGATGTTCGAGCACGAGACGGGAGTGAAGAAGCGGCTCATCGACTGGGCGCTCGGCGTCGGCGCCGAGGTGGCCTCGTCGCGCGAGAAGGGCGACCAGCCGTCGGGGCTGCTGGCCGCCCAGCACGCGCTCGCCGACCGGCTCGTGCTGAGCAAGGTCCGCGAGCGCTTCGGCGGCCGCGTGAAGTTCTTCATCTCAGGGTCGGCGGCCCTCAACCCCGAGGTCGCGCGGTGGTTCTCGTCGGTGGGGCTGCTCATCATCGAGGGCTACGGCCTGACCGAGACGAGCGCCGCGACGAGCGTGAACCGGCCCCGGGTCGGCCGCTACGTCTTCGGCACCGTGGGCTGGCCGCTTCCGGGAACGCAGGTCCGCGCCGCCGAGGACGGAGAGCTGCTCGTCAAGGGTCCCGGCGTCATGCGCGGCTACCACAACCGGCCGGACGCCACGGCCGAGGTGCTCACCGAGGACGGCTGGTTCCACACCGGCGACATCGGGTCGGTCGACGACCGCGGCTTCGTCACGATCACCGACCGCAAGAAGGACCTCTTCAAGACCTCGGGCGGCAAATACATCGCGCCGTCGACGATCGAGACGACGTTCAAGGGGATCTGCCCCTACGTCAGCCAGTTCGTCGTCATCGGCGACGGCCGCAACTACGCGTCGGCGCTCATCACCCTCGACGCCGACGCGGTGACGCAGTGGGCCGCCGGTAACGGCCTCGCCAGCAAGGGGTATGCGGAGATCGTCACCTCCGACCAGGCCCGGGCGATGGTCCAAGGCTTCGTCGACCAGCTCAACGCCGGCCTCAACCGCTGGGAGACGATCAAGCGGTTCACCGTGCTCGAGCGCGACCTCAC
>DATLQE010000308.1:0-4867 GCA_035535335.1 Lapillicoccus sp.
TGATCCGTCGCTCGACGTGCTGCGCGCCGTCCCCAAGGTGTTGCTGCACGACCACCTCGACGGCGGACTGCGCCCGCAGACCATCCTCGATCTCGCGGCCGGTGACCCACGGGTCGAGGACCGCCTCCCGGCGCACGACGCGACCGCGCTCGAGGAGTGGTTCCGCGAGAACGCGGACTCAGGGTCGTTGGAGCGTTATCTCGAGACCTTCGATCAGACGCTGGCGGTGATGCAGACCGAGGAGGGCCTCTTCCGGGTCGCCTCAGAGGCCGCACAGGACCTCGCCGCCGACGGCGTCGTCTACGCGGAAGTCCGGTATGCGCCGGAACAGCACCTCGACTGCGGGCTCACCCTCGAGCAGGTGGTCGAGGCGGTCAACGCCGGCTTCCGCCAGGGCGAGCGGGTGGCCGCCCAGTCCGGGCACCGCATCCGGGTGGCGGCGTTGCTGACGGCCATGCGACACGCCGCCAAGAGCCGCGAGATCGCCGAGCTCGCGGTGCACTACCGCAACGACGGGGTGGCCGGGTTCGACATCGCGGGTGCGGAGGCCGGCTACCCGCCGACCCGCCACCTCGACGCCTTCGAGTACCTGCGCCGGGAGAACGCCCACTTCACCATCCACGCCGGTGAGGCGTTCGGGTTGCGCAGCATCTGGGAGGCCATCCAGTGGTGCGGCGCCGACCGGCTGGGGCACGGCGTCCGGATCGTCGACGACATCACCGTCGAAGGGCTGCCGTTCCCGGCGTGGCTGAAACAGGCCGCCGCTCAGGGGTTGACGACGCTGGCGGACGTGGACCTCGACTCGGTGTACCTCGGACTGCTCGCCGCGTATGTCCGCGACGCCCGCATCCCGCTGGAGATGTGTCCCAGCAGCAACCTCCAGACCGGGGCGGCTGCATCGATCGGGCTGCATCCCATCTCGTTGCTCGCCCGGCTGCGGTTCCGCGTCAGCCTGAACACCGACAACCGGCTGATGAGCGGCACGTCGCTGTCGCGGGAGGCGGGCCTGCTGGCCGCCGAGGCGAACTGGACCCTGGCCGATCTGCGCTGGGTCACTCTCAACTCGATGAAGTCCGCGTTCTTGCCCTTCGACCGGCGGCTGACCTTCATCAACGAGGTGATCAAGCCGGGGTATGCGGTGTACGGCCTGCCGGTGTGACCAACCGGCCGGAGACCGTTCCAGGGCTCCTGGAGGCGGCGCTCAGCCCAGTCGGTCCGGCGCGGTGAGCCGCTGCCGGAGCGCCGAGTCCCGAGCCAGCCGTACGGTGTCGCGACGCCGGCGGTCCGCGAGGATCGCCGCGAGGACGTACTCGGGGTGGTTGCCCGGTGGCGGCGGGGGGGAGACGTAGAGGCTCATCTCGGCGAGCAGCTTGCGCCCCATCTCCTCCCGGGCCTGCGGCGTCATGGATGCGGCGGCCGGAAGGAAGGTGCGCGCGGCCATCGCCAGGTCGTCGGGCAGCTGCGTGATGTCCGCGCTCATCGCCCACGTGGCCAGCTGCGGCGGCATCGGCACGGGCGGCGGCAGCTGGGCGGTGACGCGGTCTCGCACCACGTAGGTTCCGGCCACCATGTCCCCGAGCCGTTTGCCCTTCTTGCTGAGGATCGACGCGATGACCGCGGGGATGCCCCAGAACATGTAGACCTCGACCACGCCGAGCAGGCCGCGGGTGAACGCGTGCCGGAAGGTGATGGGTCCCGCGTCGTCCCGGACTGTGCGCAGTCCGGCCGCCATCTTGCCGAGGCTGCGGCCGCGCGTCAGGGTCTCGATGGTGACCGGGTAGGCCAGCCACGCGGCGAGGAAGCAGACCAGCATGGTCGCCGCGATGAGCGCATCGTCGAGCTGCTGAGACAGCGCGGCTCCGGCGGAGATCAGCGTGAAGGTCGCCACCCACACGATGAGGTAGTCGAGGAACCCGGACAGGATCCGTGACCCGATCGACGCGGGCGGCAGGTCGAGAGCGACGGCCTCACCGGTGACGAAGTCGTCGTCACCGACGCCGAGGGTCGCGCTGCTCACGGGGTCATCGTAGGTGGCGGCTTCAGGGTCGGGACGGGATCCCGGACCCCGTCCGCGGCGGTGACCCAGCGCATACAGTGACCGCGTGGACCTGGACGCCTACGTGGTTGCGCACCAGCACGAATGGGCGCGACTGCACGAGCTGGCGTCGAAGCGGGGGAAGCTGACCGGCGCCGAGGGGGACGAGCTCCTCGACCTCTACCAACGGGTGGCCACCCACCTCTCCGAGATCCGAACCCGCTCACCCGAGCCGACGCTCGTCGCGCACCTGTCGTCGGTGCTGGCGACGGCGCGGCTCCGGTCGGCGGGGACACGGACGCTGAGCCTGGACGACGTCGCGGCGTTCTTCACGGACACCTTCCCGGCGGCGCTCTACCGGATGCGGGCCTGGTGGCTCTGGACGATGGCGGCGAACGTCGCCGTGGCGTGGGCGATCGGGGCGTGGTTCGTCGCGAACCCCAGCGTCGAGTCCGCCCTGCTCTCCCCGGAAGAGGTCGACCAGCTCGTCAACAACGACTTCGAGAACTACTACAGCGAGTTTGCGGCGGGCAGCTTCGCGCTGCGGGTCTGGACCAACAACGCCTGGGTGTCGGCGCTCTGCATCGCGCTCGGAGTGCTCGGCGTACCGGTGATCCTGTTGCTGCTCAACAATCTCGTCAACGGCGCGGTCATCGGCGGCCTGATGTGGTCGCACGGCCGCGGCGACCTGTTCTTCGGCCTGATCCTGCCGCACGGCCTACTGGAGCTGACCGCCGTCTTCGTCGCGGCCGGAGTCGGGCTGCGGATCTTCTGGGCGTGGATCGAACCGGGACCACGCCGACGCCTGGACGCGGTCGCCTCGGCCGGACGCACCGCGATGTCGGTCGCCCTGGGCCTTGTCGCAGTCCTGCTGGTGAGCGGCATCATCGAGGCGTTCGTCACCCCCTCTCCGCTGCCGACGGGGGCCCGGATCGTTCTCGGGTTCGTCGCGTGGAGCGCGTTCATGACCTACGTGTTCACGGTGGGGCGGTGGGCGGCGCGCCGGGGCAGCACCGGCGACATCGCCGCGCGTGATGCGGGGGACATGGCGCCGGTCGTCGGCTGACCGCCGGCGTCCGCTGATCGTGAGGCGGCCTCAGGCCTTCCACCACGGCTGCTCGAGGGCGCGGTCGGTGCCGCCGGTGCGGTCGAGATCGTCGAGCGTCCGCATGTCCTCGTCGGAGAGCTGGAAGTCGAAGACCTGCGCGTTCTCCTCGATGCGCTCCTGGTGCGTGGACTTCGGCAGCACGACGACGTCGCGTTGGAGCGCCCAGCGGATCAGGACCTGCGCCGGGGTGCGTGCCAGCCGCTCGGCGACCCGGGCCACTTTCCGGTCTCGCAGATGGCGACCGGTGCCGAGCGGGCTGTAGGCCTCGAGCGCCACGCCGCGGCGGTCGCACCCGTCGAGAAGACCACGCCGGAACTCGAACGGACTGAACTGCACCTGGTTGACAACGGGCGGCACCTCGGCCTCCGCAAGGACGGCGTCGAGGTCCGCAACGCTGAAGTTGGAGACGCCGATGGAGCGGGCATACCCCTGCTTCTGTGCTCGCTGCATCCCGTCCCACGCCCAGGTCGGGCCGCCCTGCGGCCAGTGGACGATGTAGAGGTCCACGGTGTCGACGCCGAGGCGCTCGAGGCTGCGCTGCACCTCCGCCTCCGGGTCGCGGTGGCCGGGGTAGAACTTCGTGGTGACGAACACCTCCTCGCGCGGCAGGCCGACGTCACGAAGGGCGCGTCCGACGCTGCGCTCGTTCCGGTATGCCTGGGCGGTGTCGATGTGGCGATATCCCGCCTCGAGAGCCCAGCGCACGGCGTCTTCGCAGGTCCGCCCGTCTGGTACCTGCCACACGCCGAGCCCGAGAAGCGGGATCTGGTTGCCGTCGGCCAGCACTCGATACCGTCCGTCTGCCGTTACCGCGCCTGGCGCCACGGCGCACTCCTTCCGTCGAAGGTCAAGAGACCGGACACCAGCCTCTCTCGAACGGCGACCGGTCGCAGCACGGGGCCTCGGGTCAGAGCAGGCCCTGGCTCTTGAGTAGCAGGTAGTGGTCGGCCAGCCGGGGTGGCAGATCCTCTGGACCCGCGTCGATGACGGTCACGCCCAACCGGCCGAGCAGGGCGATGGTCCGCTGCCGAAGGGCCAGGGTGCGCTCCGCCGCGGCGGCGTCATAGGCGTGCCGGGTGCTGTCGCGGCGGGCGGCCATCTCATCGAGCGCCGGGTCGCTCACCGAGGCGAGGACGACGCGGTGATGGGTGGTCAGGGCCGCGAGCGTCGGCAGCAGGGACTCCTCGATGGCCGCCGGTTCGAGCGCGGTGAGCAGGACGACGAGTGCCCGGCGCGGCGCCGTGTCGGCGATCGCGGTCGCGAGCGTCGGCCAGGACGCTTCGAGCAGCGCCGGCTCGAGCGGTGCCATGGCGCTGACGAGATCACCGAGCATGGTCGTCCGACCCGATCCGGCCACCCGGGCGCGAACCCACCGGTCACCGGCGACGAAGTCGACACGGTCACCGGCGCGGGACGCGAGCGCCGCCAGGAGCAGCGCCGCGTCCATCTCGCTGTCGAGGCGAGGCATGTCCTCGACGCGCCCGGCCGAGGTGCGGGACGTGTCGAGCACCAGGACGACTCGGCGATCGCGCTCCGGCTGCCAGGTCCGGACGACGACGTGCTGGCGGCGGGCGGTGGCGCGCCAGTCGATCGACCGGACGTCGTCGCCCTCGACGTAGTCGCGCAGTGAGTCGAACTCGGTGCCCTGGCCCCGGATTCGCACCGCCGAGCGGCCGTCGAGCTGGCGCAGTGTGGCCAACCGCGACGGCAGGTGCTTGCGGCTC
>DATLQE010000309.1:0-3208 GCA_035535335.1 Lapillicoccus sp.
GATCCCGTGGTCCTTGGCCCAGTTGATGAAGTCGGCGACGACGAGGAAGTATCCGCCGTAGCCCTTCTTGAGGATGACCTCGGTCTCGTAGCGGGCCCGCTCCGACGCATACTCCGGAACCCCGTCCGGGTAGCGGAGCCGGAGGCCGCGCTCGACCTCCTTGACGAACCAGGACTCCTCGTCCTCCGCCGGCGGGCACGGGAACCGCGGCATGTAGCGGCCCTCGCCCTCGACGAAGTCGACCTCGCAGCGCTCGGCGATGAGGAGCGTGTTGTCGCAGGCCTCCGGGAGCTCGCGGAACAGGTGGCGCATCTGCTGTGGCGTCTTGAGGTAGAACTCCTCGGCCTCGAACTTGAACCGGTTGGGGTCCATGAGGGTCGAGCCGGACTGGACGCAGAGCAGCGCCGCATGGGCCTTGGCGTCCTCGGCCTTGGTGTAGTGCAGGTCGTTGGTGGCGACCAGCGGGAGATCGAGGTCCTTGGCCAGGCGCAGCAGCTCGCGCTGGGTCTGCCGCTCGATCGGGATGCCGTGGTCCATGACCTCGGCGAAGAAGTTTTCTTTGCCGAAGATGTCCTGCATCTCGGCGGCCGCCCGACGAGCCTCGGCGTACTGGCCCAGGCGCAGCCGGGTCTGGATCTCGCCGCCGACGCAGCCGGTCGTGGCGAGAAGCCCGTCGGAGTAGCGGGCGAGCAACTCGCGGTCGATGCGCGGCTTGAAGTAGTGGCCCTCCATCGAGGCCATGGAGCTCATCCGGAAGAGGTTGTGCATGCCGCCGGTCGTGCGGGCCAGCAGCGTCACGTGGGTGTATGCGCCGCCGCCGCCGACGTCGTCGCGGCTGGCCGCGTCGTCACCCCACCGCACGCGGGTCTTGTCCCGGCGGTGGGTGCCCGGGGTGAGGTAGGCCTCGACGCCGATGATCGGTGTGATGCCGTAGCTGCGGGCCTTGGACCAGAACTCGTAGGCGCCGAAGACGTAGCCGTGATCGGTGGTGGCGATGGCCGGCATCCCCATCTCGGCCGCGGACCGCAGCAGCTCGTCGATGCGCGCGGCGCCGTCCAGCATCGAGTACTCGGTGTGGACGTGCAGGTGCGCGAAGCTGTCGTTCTGGGGGCCCATGAGAGGACCCACTCTAGGTCGGCTCACGGACACCGCTGCGCCGTCGACCGGCGTGTCTCAGGACACGCCGAAGGGCGATCGCCGCCCGGTCACCAGGGGCCTCACTGGACCCAGTCACCTCGCCGTGCTCGTGCCTCTGTGCCGCGCGCCGGGGCGTGGTCAGGCGAGCGGGAAGCGCCCGATGACGTCCCAGCTGCCGCCGACCTCGGGCCGGCCGACGATGACCTCCACCTCGGTCACCCGCTTCTGCACCGGCAGGCTGGGCTGCACCTGCCGCTCGACCGCCCGCAGCGTCTCGACCGGGGCGTCGTGGCCAACGGTCAGGTGCGGGACGACGTCGTTGTGTGCGCCTTCGTAGGGCGGGTGCTCCGGGAAGGCGGCGGCGACCGACGTCGTCAGGGTCCGGAACGGTTCGGCGGGGTCCGGCGCGAGCCAGAGGACCTTGTCGGCGAACCAGCCGGTCGACCGGAACGTCGCCGTGAACTCGCGCACCGTGGCGACCGCTCGGGTGAGCTTGGCGTGGACGCGGTCGTCCAGGTCGCTCGGCGCCATGAACGGGAAGAGCACCGTGACGTGCGCCGGCACGCCCCAGGGCGCGGACTCGTCGTGCGCGCGACGATGATGGCCGACGACCGGTTCAGCTTCGGGCACGCTGATGATGACGGCGCTGTGGGTGGGGGGACCGAGGGGCGAGGGCGTCGTCGAGGCGAACGGCATAGTCGGCATTCTGGCCTCGCGAGAGCCGCCGCGGACCGCTCTACCCGGTCGAGATCACGTCGAGATCACGTCGAGGGCATGCGAAAGGTCAGCGGGGAACGCACTGGTGAACGTCACCCACTCGTGCCGCGTCGGATGCTCGAAGCCCAGACCCGACGCGTGCAGCCACTGCCGCTCCAGACCGAGCCGGGCGGCGAGCCGCGGGTCGGCACCGTAGGTGAGGTCGCCGCAGCACGGGTGGTGCAGCGCCGCCACGTGCACCCGGATCTGATGGGTGCGCCCCGTCTCCAGATGGATCTCGAGCAGCGACGCGTGGCGGAACGCCTCGGCGACCTCGTAGTGGGTCACCGCATGCCGCCCGGAGTCCATCACCGCGAACTTGTAGTCGTATCCCGGGTGCCGCCCGATGGGCGCGTCGATGGTCCCCACCAGCGGGTCCGGCAGTCCCTGGACCAGGGCGTGGTACCGCTTGTCGACGGTCCGGTGCTTGAACGCGCGCTTGAGCACCGAGTACGCATACTCGCTCTTGCAGACGACCATGAGCCCCGACGTCCCGACGTCGAGCCGGCTGACCACGCCTTGTCGCTCGCTGGCCCCAGAGGTCGAGATCCGGTACCCCGCCGCCGCCAACCCCGCGAGCACGGTGGGCCCGGACCATCCCACGCTCGGGTGGGCCGCGACGCCGGCCGGCTTGTCAACCACGACGATGTCGTCGTCGTCGTGGACGATCGCCATCCCCGGAACCGGCTCCGCGACCACCGCGAGGGTCGGGCTCTGGTCGGCCCGCGGCAGGGCGACCTCCAGCAGGTCCCCGGCTGCGACGCGGTCCGACTTGACCGCCGGCCGGTGGTTGAGGGAGACGCTTCCGGTCGCCGCGAGATCCGCGGCCTTGGTGCGGGACAGCCCGAACAGCCGGGCGATGGCGGCGTCCACGCGCTCACCCTCGAGCCCGTCGGGGACGAACAGCGTCCGTGGGTCAGACGTCATGCTCGGTCGCCTCGTGGCGGCCGGACTCCCGGGTCTCCCGCGTCCCGTCGACGCCGCGGCCGGTCAGCGCCAGCAGCCCGATGAGGACCGCGGCACCGACGATGGCGATGTCGGCGACGTTGCCGATGAACCACCCGTTGTAGTTCAGGAAGTCGACGACGTGTCCCCGACCGAGGCCCGGCTCGCGGACGATCCGGTCGGTCAGGTTGCCGAGCGCCCCGCCGAGAAGCAGCCCGAGCGCCCACGCCCACCCGCTGGACCCGAGTCGGCGGCTCACCCGGATCACGACGACGAGGACGACCACGGCGATGATGGTCAGCACCCACGTGTTGCCGGTCCCGATCGAGAACGCGGCGCCCGGGTTGCGGATCAGCTCCAGGCGGAGGAA
>DATLQE010000310.1:0-3600 GCA_035535335.1 Lapillicoccus sp.
TCGGACGTCACGATGCCGTGGGTCCGGGAGGGGTCGCGCTCGCTCGACGACCTCTGGTTCCGGCTCGAGGCGCTCCGGGTCGCGTCGGCTCGTGGCGTCGTCGTCGACGACGCCCTGCTCGCCGAGGTTCGGCGCAAGACCCGCCTGCCGTACGCGTTCGACTTCCGGATGTCCGCCGGACCGCCGGCGGAGCCCGAGCCCTAGGGTGGGTGGTCGCGCTTGCGCTCTGCCGCCGTCCGAAGGAGAACGCCGATGACCTTCGTGGCCGACAGCCACCTGCACCGAGAGGTGGCCGGCCAGCCTGACGACTGGGAGGCCGTCGTGCGCCGGCTGGCGGACCTGGCGCCGGCACTGCCGCCACACGGCCGCCGGCTCGCGGTCGTCGGGTGCGGCACGTCGTACTTCATGGCGCAGTCGTATGCGTTGCTGCGCGAGTTCTCCGGACATGGGGAGACCGACGCCTTCGCGGCTAGCGAGAACCGGCTGGAACGCGCATACGACCAGGTGCTCGCCCTGACCCGTTCCGGCACCACCACCGAGGTCCTCGACGTCCTTCGCGGCCTGCGCGAGCGTGGCGTCCCCACGACGGTGGTGACCGCCGTGCCGGACAGTCCGGCGGCCGAGTTAGCCGACCAGGTCGTCCGGCTCCCGGAGGTCGACGAGCAGTCGGTGGTGCAGACCCGGTTCGCGACGACGACGCTGGCGCTGCTGCGCGCGTCCCTCGGCCAGGACCTCGCGCCGGCGGTGGCCGACGCGCGCGCGGTCCTCGCCGAACCCGCGGAGACGGCCCTCGCCGGACTGTCCGACGTCGAGCAGGTGACGTTCGTCGGGACCGGTTGGGCCGTCGGGCTGGCCGAGGAGGCCGCGCTGAAGCTGCGGGAGTCGGCGCAGTTCTGGACCGAGTCCTATCCGGCCATGGAGTACCGCCACGGTCCCATCGCCATCGCGACGGCGGGCCGAGCGACCTGGGCGTTCGGGCCGGTTCCGGAGGGGCTGGCGGAGCAGGTGGCGGCGACGGGTGCCCGGTTCGAGCACCGCGACGTCGACCCTCTCGCCGAGCTCGTTCGCGTGCACCGGCTGTGCCTGGCCATGGCGCGCCGGGCCGATGTGGACCCAGACCACCCGCGGCATCTGACCCGGTCGGTGGTCCTGGGACCGTCGTGACCGACCTGGCTCGACGCGATGTCGTCGCGGCCGTCGACCTCGGCGGCACGCGCACCAAGGCCGCCCTCGTGGACCGCGACCTCGGCGTCGTCGTCCGCGACGTCGAGCCGACCCCGCGCGACCTGGCCGGAACCATCGGCGCCGCCGTCGCCTCGGTCGTTTCACGGCTCGCGGCGTCGGAACCGGGTATGCGGGTCGTGGGCTGCGGTGTGGTCGTGCCGGGGGTCGTGGACGAGACGACCGGAGTTGGGGTCGTCTCGGTGAACCACGGCTGGCGGGACCTGCCGATCCGATCGCGCGTCGTCGAGGCGGTCGGAGTGCCGACGGTGGTCGGGCACGACGTCCGGGCCGGTCTGGTTGCAGAGGCGCGGATCGGCGCGGCCGCCGGCGCCCGCCACGCGCTCTTCCTGCCCGTGGGGACCGGGATCGCGGCGGCCCTCATGGTCGACGGGCACGTCCTGGGTGGTGACGGCTGGGCCGGCGAGCTCGGCCACGTCAGTATCGACCCGGAGGGGCCGCTCTGCCCGTGCGGCGGCACCGGCTGCCTCGAGGTGGTGGCCTCGGCAGCGGCGGTGGGGCGTGAGTATGCGGCCCGTACCGGTGAGCTCGTCGACGCGCGAGTGGTCGCCCAGCGGGTGGTCCAGGGAGACGCGGTTGCCGTCGCCGTGTGGGATCGGGCAGTCTCCGCCCTGGCCCGCGCCATCGTCGCGACGGTCACGTTGACCGGCATCGACCTGGTCCTGGTCGGCGGCGGCCTGGCCCAGAGCGGCGAGACCCTGCTGGCCCCGCTGCGCGAGAGGGTCGAGGCGCTCCGCACCTTCCAGCGTCCCGCCCGCATCGTTCCGCCCGCGTTGGCCGACTGGGCCGGGTGCCTCGGGGCGGCCTGCCTCGCCTGGGACGCCTCGTGATCCTCACCGTGACCCTGAACCCCGCCCTCGACGTCTCGTACACGGTCGACGCGTTGGTCCCGCACGGCAGTCACCGCGTCCGGTCGGTCACGGAGCGGGCCGGTGGCAAAGGGGTCAACGTCGCCTCGGTGCTCCACCGGATGGGCGTCCCTTCCCTTGCGCTCGTCCTCGCCGGTGGGTCGACCGGACGGGCCCTGGCGGACGACCTCACGGTGCGCGGCCTGCCGTACGAGGTGCTGACCTGCGCGGGCGAGACGCGACGGACGGTGAACGTCGTCTCCTCCGAGAGCGGCGACGCGACGATCTTCAACGAGCCCGGACCGTCGGTGACGCCGGACGAGATGGACGCGGTCGTCGCGCGGGTTCGTGTCCACGTCGCCGCCGGAGCCACCGTCGTAGCGGTTTGCGGCAGCCTTCCGCGCGGTGCCGAGGCCGACGCATACGGGCAGATCGTCACGGCGGCCCGGACGTCCGGCGCGGCGACGCTCGTCGACGCGGAGGGCGAGCCGCTGCGGGTGGCGTGCGCCGCGGGTGCCGACGTGGCGGTGCCGAACCGGACGGAGCTGCTGGCTGCCACCGGTGCGAACGAGGAGACGACCGGGGCGAAGGCGTTGCAGGAGCTGGGTGTTCGCCACGTGGTCGTCTCCGCCGGACGGGAGGGTATGCGTGCGTACCTGGCCGACGACCGGATCTTCGTCGCCCGTCCGGGCGCGCCCTTGCGCGGCAACCCGACCGGTGCGGGCGACGCGGCGGCCGCCGCCGTGGCCACGGGGTTGGCGGCCGGACGTGACTGGCCCGAGATCCTGGGGGATGCGGTGGCGTGGTCGGGTGCCGCGGTCCTCCAGCCGATCGCGGGGGATGTCGACCCCGCCGACGTCGTGCGGCTCCGCGCCGCGGCGACGGTGCTGCCGGCCTGACCTGAGTGGTGCCCGTCCCCGCGCTCGGAGGGAGTCGCGATCCCCGAATCCCCCGCGGCGGCCGGAGCGGCGAGAGCATCATGGACGCACCGTTCGGGGAGGAACTGACATGGCTTATGAGACCTATCGGGCGGTGGCCGACCAGGCGCAGGCCCGTGAGCTGGCCGCCACCGAGTCGCCGTTCACCATCGAGGTGCGCTTCCTCGGCGGGCTGAGCACCCGGCAGAAGGCGGCGTTCACCGCGGCCGCCGACCGCTGGGTCACGGCCATCGTCGGTGACCTGCCGCCCGTCCGGATCGGGGACGACGTCATCGACGACGTCCTCATCGAGGCCCAGGGCCGACCCATCGACGGACCCGGCAAGATCCTCGGCCAGGCGGGCCCGACGCACATCCGGCCGGAGGGGTCCGGCGCGTCGGCTCTGCTGCCGGCCAAGGGCGTCATGACGTTCGACACCGACGACCTGAAGAAGATGCAGTCCGAGGGCACGCTCAACGACGTCATCACCCACGAGATGGGCCACGTCCTCGGCATCGGCACGATCTGGCCGCTCAAGAAGCTGCTCAAGGGCGACGGAACCGACAACCCGACGTTCTCCGGCAAGGCGGCCA
>DATLQE010000311.1:0-2426 GCA_035535335.1 Lapillicoccus sp.
TCGTGCTGTGGATCGGCATCGTCGCGATCATCTGGGGGATCGTCCTCATCATCGCGGCCTTCTCGGCGCGCCGGCTCGGCAAGGAGATCGACACGGCCGCGCCACAGGCGGCCTGACCGCGCGCGAGCAGTTCAGGGCAACGTGCCTGTTGCCGGGTTCCGCCGGGTGACGCAGTATGCGCGTCCGCTCGGGTCGACCAGGACGGTCCATCGGTCCGTCCGGCGCAGCACACGACCGCCGAGGCGCACGTGCCGCTCGACCTCGGTGTCCCGGTCCTCGCTCGACAGGTCGAGGTGCATGCCAACAAGAGAGTCCGGACCGTCCTGGGTCTGCTGCAGCAGGATCCGCAGCGGCTGACCCGGCGGCCGCTCCAGCGGGTTGAACTCCGGTGAGCTGCCCTCGACGCGCGGCCACCCGGTCAGCGCCGCCCAGAAGTCGGCCTCGGCCTCGAACGCCGGCTTCGGGATATCCAGGCAGACCTGGTCCACCAGGCTCGTCCCGCCCGGCCACGGCACGGGCGCCGGCCGCTGTCCATCGGTGTGCGGGACGACGCAGAAGGTGAGCCCACCCGGGGAGCGACACACCGCATACCCGAGACCGGTCACTTCGGCTGAGGCACCCAGTCGCTCCGCCTCGGTCGTCAGCCGATCGACGTCCTCGGTGTGGACGTCGAGATGCATGCCGTTGGGAGGCGGCGCACCGACGACCTGCACCCGCAGCGGGCTGTCGCCCACCGGCGGCTGCAGCGTGGCGAACTCGCCGTTCACGCCGCGTCGCTCCGACAGCGGCCAGCCCGTCACGCCGACCCAGTACGCCTCCGCCGCCGGCGCGTCGGAAGCCACGGTGTCGAGGAACGCTGTGAGCCAGGTGACCGCCATCCCGGCACCGTACTCATGACGCATCGATCCATGGCAGCGTCGGACCCGTGCCCAACGTCCCGCCGCCCGCGCGCACCGTCGCCTACGGGATCGACCCGGCCCAGGTCTACGACGTCCGGATCCCCGGCTCCGCGCCCACCGGCACGACGGTGGTCGTCGTCCACGGCGGTTTCTGGAAGGCGGAGTGGGACCGCGACCACGCGGCGCCGCAGGCCCAGGCCTTCGCCGACGCGGGGCACCACGTGGCGGTGGTGGAGTACCGGAGAACCGGGATGCGTGGGGGCGGCTGGCCGGGGACGTTCGCCGACGTCTCGGCCGCCGTCGACGCGATCGTCGGCGACCCCGCTCTGCCGGACCGCTGCGTCCTCGTCGGCCACTCCGCCGGCGGCCATTTGGTGACCCTCGCCGCCACCCGGTCGGCAGCGCTGCCACTGGCCGGCGTCGTCGCACTGGCCGGTTGTGTCGACCTGCGGCTCACGCGGGATCTCCGGTTGGGGACCGACGCCGCGGCCGCGTTCATGGGCGACGCCGACGCCGCCGCCTGGTCCGCGGCCGACCCGGCCGCCCACCCGGCTCTCGCACCGGTCGTGCTGATCCACGGTGAGGCGGACGACACGGTGCCCGTCGAGGTCGCCGAGAGGTACCTCGACCGGCAGGGGCCAACGGCTCACCACGAGCTGGTTCGGCTGGCCGGAGTCGGCCACATGGAGCTGATCGACCCGGCCGAGCCGGCGTTCGCGGTCGTCCTCGACGTGGTGGCCCGGCTGGCGCGTCCCTGACGTCGGCATAGGGTCCTGGCATGGCCGCCAGCACGTCGTCAGGCGTGCGGCTGCACATCGTCACCGGCAAGGGGGGCACCGGCAAGACGACCGTCGCCGCGGCGATGGCCATGGCCCTCGCGTCCGACGGCGGGCGCGTCCTCCTCGTCGAGGTGGAGGGCCGGCAGGGCATCAGCCAGACGTTCGATGTGCCGCCGCTAGCCACGGGGGAGGTCCGGATCGCCGGCGCTGCCGGCGGCGGCGAGGTATGGGGACTGTCGGTCGACGCCAAGGCGGCCCTCATCGAGTACCTGCAGATCTTCTACAAGCTGGGCCGGGCCGGCGGCGTGTTGGAGCGGTTCGGGGCGGTCGACTTCGCCACGACGATCGCGCCGGGGGTACGCGACGTCCTGCTCATCGGCAAGGTCTACGAGGCCAACCGGCGCCGGGTGGCCGGACACCACTCGCGGCACGACAGCACCCCGGCCTACGACGCGATCGTCCTCGACGCCCCGCCGACCGGGCGCGTCGTGCGGTTCCTCTCCGTGAACGAAGAGGTCGCCGACCTGGCCAAGGTCGGGCCGATCCGGTCCCAGGCCGACTCCATCACGACGATGCTGACCTCGGCGCAGACCGCCGTCCACGTCGTGACCCTGCTCGAGGAGATGCCGGTCCAGGAGACCGTGGACGCCGTCGCCGAGCTGCGGGCCGCCCGGCTTCCGGTCGGCGCGGTCGTCATCAACCAGGTGCGCGAGCCGCTGCTACGCACCCGCGAGCTGGCCTCCGCAGC
>DATLQE010000312.1:0-2833 GCA_035535335.1 Lapillicoccus sp.
GCGGTGAGCGTCCCGGTGCCGCCGGCGTTGCCGACCGCGGTCACGGTGTCGCCCACCTGGGCCTGCTCGTCGTCGGCCTTGACGGTCGTCAGGCCGGACGCGCCGGTGAGCTGGAGGAGCGCGACGTCGGCGGACGAGTCGGCACCCACGACTGTGGCCTGGAAGCTCTGGCCAGTGGCCGCGACCGTCACGGTGATGGTTCCGGCTCCCTCGACGACGTGGTAGTTCGTGAGGACCTGGCCGGAGGCAGTGAGGACCATGCCGGTGCCCGCGGCCTGCGCGTTCTGGTAGGGCAGCACGGTCTCGATGAGGACGACGCCCGCCGACTGCTGCGCGGTCGCCGGCGTGCTGACCGCCGTCGCATACGCGCCGGATGCCGCATACCCGCCGAACCCGCCGCCCGGACCACCGGCCCGGGCCAGCGTGGGAGTGGCGACCGCCGGCGCCGCGGAGCAGGCCACCGCACCGACCAGGAGGGTGGCGACCCCCGCCGCCCGCATCCGCTGTATGCGTCCCGGCCGCCGGCGTACCGCGGCGGTGGTCTCCGGGTCTCGTCTCGTCCTCACGGTGGCCTCCTCGACGTGTGCCGAGCCCGCCGGTTCGCGGGCTCTGCCGTCGATTCCAGGGGCGCCGGCCATGAGCGGTCCCTGAACGGGCCATGCGAATCGTGTGAACCACCGACCCAACTCACGTCTCGCGAGGAGGATGCGGCAGCATGTCCGGACAGCAGAACAGAGCCCTTCCAGCCCAGGAGGCGAGTCACCCCGTGGCCGACGTGGAGGACGTGGACGTCCAGACCGACGAGCTCCCCGGAACGGCAGGTCATCCGGGCGTCGACGGCGTCGCACTGGACGGTCAGCCGGACGTCCAGGCGGAGGAGCTGAACTACGACGAGCAGTTCTATCCCGCCCGACCCGCGCGGCTCCGACCGCGAGCGCGGCTGCGGATGTGGCCGTGGCAGCGGCGCAGTCCGGGCAACGGACCAGCGTCCGGGGAGAACCGCGAGTACGTCGAGTGGCTCGTCGAGGAGTCGATGCTGGGCGACGCCAAGACTTTCGCCATGCAGTTCACCGGCCAGGGCAGCATGTGGCAGAACCCGTTCGCCGACCCCGACCCGCGCGCGGCCATCGAGAAGGCTCCGGTGTGGTTCGCCGCATACCCGATCTCCTTGATCACCAAGCCCGGCCACTCGTTCCTCGGCACCATGGGTGACGAGGACCTCTGGGAGGCCTTCCAGGCCATCGGGATCGCCGCGATCCACACCGGCCCTGTCAAGCGCGCCGGCGGGATCAGCGGCTGGGAGACCACGCCCAGCGTGGACGGCCACTTCGACCGGATAAGCACCCAGTTCGACGAGGCCTTCGGCACCGAGGAGGAGTTCCGCACCATGTGCGAGGTCGCGGCCGCGCACGGCGGGATGATCATCGACGACATCGTTCCCGGCCACACCGGCAAGGGAGCCGACTTCCGGCTCGCCGAGATGGGGTACAAGGACTACCCCGGCATCTACCACATGGTGGAGATCCCGGAGCACGACTGGCACCTGCTGCCGAGGGTGCCGCGCGGCCGCGACTCGGTGAACCTCGGCCACGAGACCGAGGACCGGCTGGCCAAGGGCGGCTACATCATCGGACAGCTGCAGCGGGTGATCTTCCACGAGCCGGGGCTCAAGGACACCAACTGGTCGGCCACCGCCCCGGTGCTCGGCCCCGACGGCCGGCACCACCGCTGGGTCTACCTCCACTACTTCAAGGAGGGCCAGCCGTCGCTGAACTGGTTGGACCCGACCTTCGCCGGTATGCGGCTGGTCATCGGCGACGCGCTCCACTCGCTCGGCGACCTCGGCAGCGGGGCGTTGCGGCTCGACGCGAACGGGTTCCTCGGCGTGGAGAAGAGCTCCGAAGGCGGGCCCGCCTGGTCCGAGGGGCACCCACTGTCGGAGGCGGCCAACCAGCTCATCGCGAGCATGGTCCGCAAGGTCGGTGGGTTCACCTTCCAGGAGCTCAACCTGACCATCGACGACATCAAGAACACCCAGGGGCGCGGGGCCGACCTGTCGTACGACTTCATCAACCGGCCGGCGTACCAGCACGCGCTGGCCATGCAGGACACCGAGTTCCTGCGGCTGACGATGAACCTCGCGCGCAAGGCGGGGGTCGACACCGCCTCTCTGGTGCACGCGTTGCAGAACCACGACGAGATGACCTACGAGCTGGTGCATTTCGCGACGTTGCACGCGGGCGACACATTCACCTTCCGGCGCCGGCCGATCTCCGGAGCCGACCTGGCGACGACGATCCGCGGCGAGCTGGTGGAACAGCTCACCGGCGAACACGGGCCCTACAACGCGGTCTTCACGACCAACGGCATCTCGTCGACCACAGCGACACTCATCGCGGCCGCGCTCGGCTTTCGTGACCTGACGAAGCTCGACGAGGACGACGTCGAGGCGATCAAGCGGGCCCACCTGCTCCTGGCGATGTACAACGCCTGGCAGCCAGGGGTGTTCGCGCTCTCCGGCTGGGACCTGGTCGGGGCGCTGACCCTCGACCGGAGGCAGGTGGGCGACCTCATCCGCGACGGTGACACCCGATGGATCCACCGCTCCGCTTACGACCTCATGGACTACCAGCCCGACGCGCGGCACTCGTCGTCCAAGATGCCGAAGGGCATCGCGCTCTACGGGCCGCTTCCCGAGCAGCTGGCAGACGAGACGTCGTTCATCAACGGCCTCCGCGACATCCTGACGGTGCGCGAGGAGTACGGCATCGCCACGGCGACGCAGCTCGACGTGCCGACGGTCTCCAACAAGGCGATGCTCGTCATGGTCCAC
>DATLQE010000313.1:0-6457 GCA_035535335.1 Lapillicoccus sp.
GGGCGGGCAGGTAACGTGGCCCCCCGACATGGACCCTTTGCTTCCTGTCCTGCACGCCACCGTCGACGAGCTCGAGAGCGAGCTCGTCGGTCTGCGTCGGGACCTCCACGCGCACCCTGAGCTGGCCCGCCTCGAGACCCGAACCAGCCGCGTCGTCGCCGACCGGCTGGCCCTGGCCGGAATCCAACCGACGCTGTTGGACGGCAGCGGTGTGGTCGTCGACATCGGAGCCGAGCAACCCGCATACCGAGTCGCCCTCCGCGCGGACCTCGACGCGCTCCCGGTCGCCGACCGGACCGGTCTCGGCTGGGCATCGGTGACCGAGGGGGTGGCGCACGCGTGCGGCCACGACCTGCATACGAGCATGGTGCTCGGCGCCGGGCTGGCGCTGGCCACCCAGGCGCCGGCGCTGTCGTCCGCGGGCCTCGGCGTGCGGCTCATCTTCCAGCCGGCCGAGGAGGTCATCCCCGGGGGCGCCCACGAGATCATCGACGGCGGGTGGCTGACCGGCGTCGACGAGGTGTTCGCGCTCCACAGCGACCCGAGTCGCGACGTCGGCGAGGTCGGCCTGCTGGTCGGGCCGATCACCGCCGCGTCGGATGGCATCGAGGTCACCCTGAAGGGGCACGGCGGCCACACCTCTCGTCCGCACCTGACCCAGGACCTGACCTTCGCTCTCGCCAAGGTCGTCACCGAGGTGCCCGCCGCCCTCAGTCGCCGCATCGACCCGCGGGCGGGAGCCGCGCTCGTCTGGGGCAGCGTGCACGCGGGCGGCGCCCAGAACGTCATCCCCTCGGTCGGCACGGCGAGCGGCACGCTGCGGATCCTCGACGCCGATCTCTGGCGTGAGGTCGGGGCCCTCGTCGAGGAGCTGGTCGAGGCCGTCGTCGCCCCGTATGCGGTGACTACCGAGGTGCGGTACACGCAGGGCGTCCCGCCGGTGGTCAACGCCGGCCCGTCGGTCGACTCGCTGCGCGACGCGGCGCACGCCGCCGGGGTGCTCCCGGGCACGACCGTGCAGTCCCTCGGCGGCGAGGATTTCGCGTGGTACCTCACCGAGGTGCGCGGGGCCATGGGACGCATCGGCACCCGCACGCCCGGGGGCCCGACCTACGACCTCCACCAGGGCGATCTCGTCGTCGACGAGCGGGCGCTCGCTTTCGGGGCAAAAGTCCTGGTGGGCGCGGTTTTGGACGCCGGGCGGCGACACGCGCAGGCCTTGCTCGACGTTCCGAGTCGATAACGTTCCCCGCCCGCTCAAGCACTTCTGGCCGGCAAGCCGAACGGCGGCAGTATCTTTCTCTCTCGAACGGGGCGGACCGTATGCCCGTTCGCCCCGAAGCCCCTAAAGGAGTTCTCGTTGTGCGTCAAGTGATGAAGTTCGCGGCGGCCATGTCGGTCGCAGCAGTGGCGTTGGCCGCATGTGGCAGCTCACAGAGCGGCGGCAGCGGCGGCGCCGGTGGAGGCGGCGGTGCGACGTCGGGTGGGACCGGCGGCGCCGGCGGCCTCAAGGTCGGCATGGCTTACGACGTGGGCGGTCGCGGTGACCAGTCCTTCAACGACGCCGCAGCGGCCGGTCTCGACAAGGCCGTCAAGGAGCTCGGCGTCCAGTCAAAGGAGGCGGCGGCGACCAACGGTGAGGCCGAGTCGGCCCGCGCGGAGCGGCTGCAGCAGCTCATCGACGCCGGCTACACCAACGTCGTCGCCGTCGGCTTCGCTTACGCCAAGTCGGTGGGCACGATCGCCAAGGCCAACCCGAACGTCAAGTTCGCCATCGTCGACGACGCGTCTGACGACTCCAAGGGCCCTAACGTCGACCAGATCACCTTCGCCGAGGAGCAGGGCTCCTACCTCGTCGGCGCCGCGGCCGCGCTGAAGTCCAAGGCGAACCACGTCGGCTTCGTCGGCGGCGTCAACACCGTCCTCATCAAGAAGTTCCAGGCGGGCTACCAGGCCGGTGCGAAGGCGGTCAACCCGAACATCGTCGTCGACGTCAAGTACCTCACCGAGCCGCCGGACTTCTCCGGGTTCAACTCGGTCGACAAGGGCAAGGCCGCGGCCGAGGGCATGTACCAGGGCGGCGCCGACATCGTCTACCAGGCGGCCGGCGGTTCCGGTGGCGGCGTGTTCACCGCGGCCAAGGCCGCGGGCAAGCTCGCGATCGGTGTCGACTCCGACCAGGCCAAGACGGCCGCCGCCGACGTCCGCGACGTCATCATGACCTCGATGATCAAGAAGGTCGACGTGGGTGTCTTCGACTTCATCAAGTCGGTGTCGGACGGCTCGTTCAAGGCCGGCAACAAGATCTTCGACCTCAAGGCGGGCGGTGTCGACTACTCGACCACCGGCGGCAAGATCGACGACATCAAGCCCAAGCTCGACGACTACAAGGCGCAGATCATCGCCGGGTCCATCAAGGTCCCGACCGCACCGTGATGATCTGACGACCGGCTGAACCAGCCAGGGGGCCCGGGCGACACGATTGCGTGTCGCCCGGGCCCTGTCTGTCGTAGGTTGACCCTCACTCAGGCTTAGGAGGACGCCATCACCGACTCCACCGTGAAGGACCGGCCGGCCGCGCCCAGTGGGGACGTCCCGCCCGCCGTGGAGCTGCACGGCATCACCAAGCGCTTCCCGGGCGTGGTGGCGAACAAGGACATCGAGATCACCGTCCGACGCGGCACGGTGCACGCGATCGTCGGCGAGAACGGCGCCGGCAAGTCGACGCTGATGAAGATCCTCTATGGGGTCCAGCAGCCCGACGAGGGGACGATCGCCGTCAACGGCCAGACCTTGACCCTCCGCAGCCCGACCGATGCGATCAACGCCGGCATCGGGATGGTGTTCCAGCACTTCATGTTGGCCGACAACCTCACCGTGCTGGAAAACGTGGTGCTCGGTGCGGAGAAGCTCCATGGCATCGGCGACGACGCCCGCCGGGCGATCGTCGAGATCTCCGACGCCTACGGGCTGCGCGTCGACCCCGACCAACTGGTCGCCGAGCTCGGCGTCGGCAGGCGCCAACGCGTCGAGATCCTCAAGGTCCTCTACCGGGGCGCCAAGATCCTCATCCTCGACGAGCCGACCGCCGTGCTCGTGCCGCAGGAGGTCACCGAGCTCTTCGACAACCTGCGCGAGCTGAAGTCGGAGGGTCTCACCGTCATCTTCATCTCCCACAAGCTCGACGAGGTCCTGTCCGTCGCCGACGAGATCACCGTGATCCGGCGCGGCACCACGGTCAAGGCCAACATCGACCCGACAACCGTCAACGCCCGGCAGCTGGCCGAGCTGATGGTGGGTTCTGAGCTGCCGTCGCCCCAGACCCAGGTCTACTCGGTCACCGACCGCCCGGTGCTCACCGTCGAGCACGTGAGTCTCGAGGGAGCGGCCGGAGGCAGCCGGGTCCTCGACGACATCTCGTTGACCATCCACGCCGGCGAGATCGTCGGGATCGCCGGGGTCGAGGGCAATGGGCAGGCCGAGCTGGTCGAGGTCGTGATGGGTATGCGTGAGCCCAGCTCGGGGACGATCACGCTCGGCGACGTGGACATTACCGAGTGGGAGGTCCGGGAGATCCGCGAGGCCGGAGTCGGCTTCATTCCCGAGGACCGGCACCGCCACGGGATGCTCCTCGAGGCGCCGCTCTGGGAGAACGTCATCCTCGGCCACCAGACGCAGGCGCCGAACCTCGGCGGCGGCGGACTGATCAACGCCAAAGCGGCCAAGGCCGACACCGAGCGCATCGTCAAGGACTACGACGTCCGCACGCCGTCGATCTTCGTCACCGGCGGCTCCCTGTCCGGGGGCAACCAGCAGAAGCTCATTATCGGCCGTGAGATGTCGCACGACCCCAAGGTGCTGCTCGCCGCGCATCCCACGCGGGGCGTCGACGTGGGCGCCCAGGCGGCCATCTGGGAACACATCAAGCGCGCTCGCCGAGCGGGCCTGGCGGTTCTCCTGATCTCCGCGGACCTCGAGGAGCTGGTCGGTCTCTCCGACACCATCCGGGTGATCCTCCGGGGCGCGCTGAGCGGCGACTTCAACCCCGACACGGTGACGCGTGAGGAGCTCGGCGCCGCCATGACCGGGGCCGACGCTCCCGACGGCGCGAGCCAGGAGGACGGAGCGGCACCGTCGCATACCGACGGTGCCCGTCCGCATACCGACGCCGACGATGGAGAGCCGCGATGAGGCGCATCGACTTCCGCCGCGTCGGGCTGGGGCTCGCGGCGCCGCTGCTGGCCATCCTCGTCGCGTTCGTCGTGACGTCGCTGATCCTCCTTGTCGCGGGCGACCCCGTCGGAGCGGTGTGGGCGCAGCTGGTCGACGTGCCACTGCCCCGCCAGGTCATCGCGATCCTCAACGCCGCGACGGTCTACTACCTCTCCGCGATCGCCGTCGCGATCGGGTTCCGGATGAACCTATTCAACATCGGAGTGGATGGGCAGTACCGGGTGGCGGCGTTCGCCGCGGCGGCGTTTGCCGGCCAGGCCTGGCTTCCGGGTCCGCTCAACATCGCTGTGTCGCTCATCGTTGCCATGGCGGCTGGTGGTCTGTGGGCCGGCATCGCAGGGCTGCTGAAGGTGACCCGCGGCGTGAGCGAGGTCATCTCGACGATCATGCTCAACGCCATCGCGACGTTCCTCGTCGCGTTCCTGCTCTCCAAGGCGGCGCAACGGGTCGAGGGCAGCAATGCGGTCAACACCAAGCCGATTCCCGAGTCGTCGCGCGTACCTGGCATCTCGCTCGACGGGATCATCGCCACGCCCAACAGGGTCTACGGCCTCATAATCCTCAGCATCGTCGTCGGCTTCCTCTACTGGTTCGTGCTGGGCAAGACCCGGTTCGGCTTCGACCTGCGAACGACTGGGCGGTCCGAGACGGCAGCCGTGGCGAGCGGCGTCAAGGTCAAACGGATGGTGCTCGTCTCGATGGTCATCTCCGGCGCGGCCGCCGGCCTGGTCGGCATGCCGCTGCTGTTCGGCCAGGACTACGCGTACGGCGACACGTTCCAGTCTGGCCTCGGATTCGCCGGCATCGCGATCGCGCTGCTGGGTCGCAACAACGCCGTCGGCATCGTCTTCGCCGCGCTGCTCTGGGCCTACCTCGACGCCCAGAGCAACGGCCTCCAGATCAACGCCGGCGTCTCCGACCGGCTGGTCCTGGTCATCCAGGGCGTCATCGTGCTCTCAGTCGTCATCGCCTACGAGATCGTGCGGCGGGCGGGGGTCCGAATGGAGCAGCGCCGGGTCGCCTCGCAGCTCGCGGCGGCGCAGACGCCGGCCCCGGAGAAGGAAGGGGCGGCGGCATGAGCGACCAGGGACTCGTCATCACGACCGGCCTGGAGGCCCCCCCTGCGCCCCGCCGTCCCATCCACCGTGCCCGGTGGTTCTGGTTCGCGGTGATCGGCGGCACGCTCGTCGTCCTCTCCACGGTCCGGGTCGTCACCGGCGCCGACGACATCGACTCGTCCGGTGCCCTGATGGCCGCGATCGGGCTGGCCATGCCGATCGGCCTGGCCGGCCTGGGTGGCCTCTGGAGCGAGCGCTCCGGCGTCGTCAACATCGGCCTCGAGGGAATGATGATCCTCGGCACCTGGGGCGGCGCGTTCTTCGCGTACTACTACGGCCCCTGGGTCGGCATCCTCGGCGCGATCCTCCTCGGCGTCGTCGGTGGCGCGGTCCATGCCCTCGCGACGGTGATCTTCGGCGTCGACCACATCGTCTCCGGTGTGGCCATCAACCTGCTCGGAGCCGGCGCGGGCGCATACCTCGCGGTCCGGACGTTCAGCAACCTGCCCGGCGGCGGCCCGACGCAGTCACCGCCGTTGCCGCAGCTGCCGTTCATCAGTGTCCCCGGGCTGTCGGACTGGCTCGGCTCGATCGAAGAGACCGGCATCTGGTTGATCTCCGACATCGCCAGCGTTCTACGCGCCCTGACGACCAACCTCAACGTCCTCACCATCATCGCTGTCGGCCTCCTGATCCTCTCGTGGTGGGTGCTGTGGCACACGCCGTTCGGGCTGCGGCTGCGGTCCTGCGGCGAGGCCCCGCAGGCGGCGGAGACGTTGGGTGTCAACGTGATCCGCTACAAGTTCCTCGCCGTCCTCGTGTCGGGCGGGCTCGCCGGGCTGGCCGGCGGCTTCCTCGTCCTCGTCGCCTCGAACCTCTACCGCGAGGGCCAGACAGCCAATCGCGGCTACATCGGTCTCGCGGCGATGATCTTCGGCAACTGGCGCACCGGTGGGCTCGCCGGCGGTGCCGCCCTGTTCGGGTACACCGACGCGATACAACTGCGGGGCGGTGGCGACGTAGTTCGCGCCTACCTGCTGCCGATCGCGATCTTCCTCGTCGCGTGGGGAGTCTGGATCCTCGTGCGGCGGCGCCAGGGCAAGCCCGTGGTCGGCGTGGTCACCGTCATCCTCGGCGTGCTGTCGGCGGTCTGGTTCCTCGGGGTC
>DATLQE010000314.1:0-15961 GCA_035535335.1 Lapillicoccus sp.
ATGGAGAACGACCTCACCATCATCCCGGTCCTCAACAAGATCGACCTCCCGGCGGCGCAGCCGGAGAAGTATGCGGAAGAGCTGGCCGGGCTCATCGGCTCCGCGCCGGAGGACTGCCTGCGCGTCTCCGGCAAGACCGGCGAAGGTGTCGAGCACCTCCTCGACGAGATCGTCCGCCAGTTCCCCCCGCCGACCGGCAACCCAGACGCCCCCGCCCGGGCGATGATCTTCGACTCCGTCTACGACACCTACCGTGGTGTGGTCACCTACGTCCGCGTCATCGACGGGGATCTCAACCCCCGCGAGCGGATCGCCATGATGTCGACCCACGCGACCCATGAGCTGCTGGAGATCGGCGTCATCTCGCCCGAACCGGTGCCGTCCAAGGGTCTCGGCGTCGGTGAGGTCGGCTACCTCATCACCGGCGTCAAGGACGTCCGCCAGAGCCGGGTGGGCGACACGGTGACGAACGCGGCCAAGCCGGCCCGCGAGGCGCTGAGCGGCTACCGCGACCCCAAGCCCATGGTCTTCTCCGGTCTGTATCCGATCGACGGCTCGGAGTACCCCGCACTGCGCGACGCCCTCGACCGGCTCAAGCTGAACGACGCCGCGTTAGTCTACGAGCCCGAGACCTCGGCCGCGTTGGGCTTCGGCTTCCGCGTCGGATTCCTCGGGATGCTGCACCTGGAGATCGTCCGCGAACGGCTGGAGCGCGAGTTCGACCTCGACCTGATCTCGACCCTGCCCAACGTCGAGTACGACGTGACCATGGAGGGCGGAGTCCACGTCGACGTGACCAACCCGAGCGAGTTCCCCGACGGGAAGATCGCGGAGGTCCGCGAACCGGTGGTGCGCGCCACGATCCTCGCGCCGAGCGAGTTCATCGGCGCCATCATGGAGCTCTGCCAGCAGCGGCGGGGTTCGCTGCGCGGCATGGACTACCTCTCGCCCGAGCGGGTCGAGCTGCGCTACACGCTGCCGCTGGCCGAGATCGTCTTCGACTTCTTCGACCAGCTCAAGTCGCGCACCCGCGGGTATGCGTCGCTGGACTACGAGCCCGAGGGCGAGCAGGCGGCCGATCTGGTTCGGGTCGACATCCTCCTGCAGGGCGAGCAGGTCGACGCCTTCTCCTCGATCGTCCACAAGGACAAGGCGTACGGCTACGGCGTGGCGATGGCGTCGAAGCTCCGCCAGCTCATCCCCCGGCAGCAGTTCGAGGTGCCGATCCAGGCGGCGATCGGCTCACGGGTCATCGCCCGCGAGAACATCCGCGCGATGCGCAAGGACGTCCTCGCCAAGTGCTACGGCGGTGACATCACCCGCAAGCGCAAGCTGCTGGAGAAGCAGAAGGAGGGCAAGAAGCGGATGAAGATGGTCGGCCGGGTCGAGGTTCCCCAGGAGGCCTTCATCGCCGCGCTCTCCAACGACGGCGAGCCGGCCAAGAAGTAAGGCTGTCGCCGGCCGGGCCTAGGTTGGCCACGTGCGCGAGCACCACTCGCATACCGTCGGCCCAGCGCTGCGCCGGTACGTCACCCTCGCGGTCGGCTACCGGTATGCGGGTGCGCCCGCGGGCGTTCACGTCGGAATGCCGTCGGGCACGCTGACGCTCGTCGTGCCGTTCGACGAGCCGCTGCTCCTCAGCGGTGCCGGGCTGTCACGGCCGACCCCATTTGAGGGAGTGCTGGCCGGGTTGGCCACCGCTCCGACGCTGATCCACCACGAGGGCCGCCAGCACGGCGTGCAGCTCGGCCTCACGCCAGCCGGAGCGCGCGCCCTCTTCGGCCTGCCGGCCGCTGAGCTGGCCGAGCGGTCCGTGGAGCTGGAGGACGTCGTCGGCGTCGCCCGGTCGCTTCGGGACGAGCTCCAGGAGTATGCGACGTGGGGAGAGCGGTTCGCGGCCGTCGAGCGCGTCGTCCTCGGGCTGGTGCGCGACAACGACTCAGGGCGGGAACCCGCGCCCGAGGTGCGGGAGGCCTGGCGGCTGATCCGCCGAGGGGGTGGGCAGACCCCCGTGGCCGCGGTCGCCTCGGACGTGGGGTGGTCGACGCGCCAGCTGGAGCACCGGTTCCGCGGGGAGTTCGGGATCTCCCCGAAGTCCGCGGTTCGGCTGACTCGCTTCGAACGGTCGGTCCAGGCCGCGCGCGACCCGCGGCGGAGGCTCGCCGACGTCGCGGCCGAGTGCGGCTACGCCGACCAGTCGCACCTGGCTCGCGAGTGGCGCGACCTGGCCGGCTTGCCGCCGTCCCGATGGCGGCTCGAGGACGACCTCGCATTCGTCCAAGACGACGAAGCCGCTCGCTCGGCAGCATGGGGACATGACGACACGCACTGACCACAATCTCTGGCCCGGGCTCAGCTATGACGACCCCCATGCCGCCCGCGCGTGGCTGTCGGCGCTCGGCTTCGAGGACGGCATCCTCGTCGACGGTGAGAGGCCGGGCGAGATCCAGCACAGTGAGATGCTCTGGCCCGACGGCGGTCGCGTCATGGTGCACAGCCGGGGCAAGGCGGACGAGACCTTCGCGACCCCGAAGGGAAGCGGAAACGTCTACGTCGTCTGCGACGACCCGGACGCGGTGTGGGCGAAGGCGCAAGCGCTCGGTGCGACGGTGCTGCGACCGATGGAGGACACCGACTACGGCTCCCACGGGTTCTCGATCGCCGATGCCGAGGGCAACGCCTGGTCCTTCGGGACCTACGCCGGCGCGGACTGACCGAGGCGCTCGACTGCCAGTCGAGAACCTCGGCTGCCCTCATATCCCCAGTCAAGGCGCTCGACCGGCAGTCGAGGCCGGCCGCCCTAGGAGCCGAGGAGCTTGGCGCGAAGGCGGTCGGTGTCCTCGGCGGTCCAGGCGTGCTGCTCCAGCCATGCCTCGGCGCCGCCCTCCCGGTCGAGAGCGTCGACGAGCAGCCGCATCGTCTCGGCCCTCGGCTGCTGCTGGGCGACGGTCTTGCCGTCGAGGTTCGCTCCGTACGCCGGATGCCGGGCCAGCCGCTCGAGGATGCGGGGGACCCGCTCCGCGGACGCCGCGTAGTCGGCGACCACGGCGTCATTGGTGACCCCGGCCACCAGCAGGGCGAGCCCCACGATCGTGCCCGTCCGGTCCTTGCCGGCCGCGCAGTGCACGACGACGGCGCCCTTCGCCTGCCCGATCGCCCGCAGCGCGGCCACGACCGAGTCGGGCCGCTGGGTGAGGTACCCCAGGTAGTGGCTGGACCAGTACGCGTCGTGCTGGCGACGCTTCAGTCTCGGCCGACGGACCTCGGCCGAGGTTCCGAGCTTCCGGTCGCTCTCCCAGGGGAGCTTCCGTTCCCCCGGCGGGATACCGGTCTCCTTGGTGTCCTCGGTGTAGAGCGTGTGGTGGTGCAGGCGCACGTCGGGTTCGGCCACCATGGGGCCGTCGCCCTCCTTGGCGACCTCGACGAGCGTGCGCAGGTCGACGACATCGGTGACCCCGAGGTCGTCGACGAGGTGACGGACCGACGCGGGCGCGAGCTCCTGCAGGTTGTCGGACCGAATGAGCCGACCCGCGACGACGGATCGCCCGTCGGTCGTGGGAAGGCCGCCGACGTCACGCATGTTGTCGACACCGTCGAGCTCGATCCAGCGCGTAGCGGCCGCCGGCTGAGAAGCGGCGGTGGACGTCACGCCACGACCCTAACCGGCACCGGTGAGGGCCCCGGGAAGTATGAGTTCCCGGGGCCCTCTGCGACCGGCCGAAGCCCGCCGCTCGATGTCCGAGGTGTGACCCTCGCACGTACCCGAACATCCGTGAATCTCGTTCTCCCGAAAGAGAATTCGACTCCTCAGATCTTCGGTCCGCCTCCGGCGAACCGGCGGCGTGGGGATATTTCTAGGCCCTCGCGAACCGGTCCCGCAAGGGCTTCGCACGAACTTTCTCGACGATTTCGGAGCCCTCGGCGTGTCGCGGTCGACACGCCGGGCGAAGTCCCTCGTTCCCTCGGAGACGGACGAGATTATCTTGACATCGAGATAGATTGATGATCGATGACGACCGCCGAGAAGAGCGACCGGCTGACCCGCCGCGGGGTCCCTACGGACCCGACGCTGCGGGTTCTCGCCGTCGCCACGTTGGTCAACACGATCGGCAACGGGGCGCTCATGACGACCTCCGCCCTGTACTTCACCCACGTCGTCGGGCTGGCGCCCACCCAGGTCGGCGCGGCCCTCGCCGTGGCCGCTGCGGTCGGGCTGTTCTGCCAGGTCCCGCTCGGCCATCTCGGCGACGTTCGAGGCCCTCGCGAGGTACTGCTCTGGCTCACTGCCGCCGCCGGTATGGCGACGCTGGGCCTCCTGCTCGCGCGGTCCTTCGTCGGTCTGGTCCTCGTCCTCGCCGTCGAGGCGTTCTTCGACCGGGGCGCCAGCGCCGTCCGGTCCGGGTACATCGCCCGGGTCGCGACCGGCAGTCGGGGTGTGACGTTCAAGGCCTACCTGCGATCGGTCACCAACGTCGGGATCTCTCTGGGTGCGCTTCTCGGCGGTCTCGCCCTCGCCGTGAACCAGCCGTGGGCGTACCTCGCCGTCTTCGCGGTCAACGGGGTCACCTTCCTCGTGTCGGCCGCGGTCCTCACCCGGCTCCCACACCTGTCTCCGACGCCCGGCCGCGTCCAGGGCGAGTCGCGGCTCGGCGTCCTGCGCGACGGGCCGTTCGTCGTGGTCTGCGTGCTGACCGGGGTCTACGCCATGCACTTCTTCGTCATCGAGCTCGCGGTACCGCTCTGGATCGCCGGTCACACCAGCGCACCGACGTGGCTGGTCGCCGGCACGATGCTCGTCAACACCATCGCCGTGGCCCTCTTCCAGGTCCGGCTCTCGCGTGGCTCGGACACGGTTCCCAAGGCCGCGCGGCGGATGGCGCTCTCCGGGTTCTGGGTGTTCGGCGGGTTCGCCCTGTTCGCGCTCGCGGCGGGCCTGCCCCCTTGGCTAGCGGGCTGCCTCCTCCTGCTCGGCGCGGCGACGCATACCGTCGGGGAGATGATCGGGTCCGGCGGGCAGTGGGGCGTCCAGATGGGTCTGGCGCCGCAGGAGCGGCAGGGCCAGTACCAGGGCCTGGCGGGGATGAGCTTCTCGCTGGCCTCGATCCTCGCGCCCCCGCTCGTCGCGTTCCTCTGCATCGACTGGGGCCGGCCCGGCTGGCTGGTGATGGGTGGCCTGGTCCTGCTCGCCGCCCTCGCCAACCTCCCCGCGAGCGCCTGGGCGCTGCGCACCCGGACTCAGTACGGGGTCACGACGCATACCGGCTGACGGCGCTGGGAGACTGGACGACGTGCCGAGCGCTCTTCCCGACGGCGATTCCGCCCCCGCCTCCGGCCACCTGCCCGGGCCGGCTCTCGAGCGCCTCGGCCGGGCTCCGTTCGGCGTCTACCTGCACGTGCCCTTCTGCACGGTGCGGTGCGGCTACTGCGACTTCAACACCTACACCCTGGCCGAGCTGGGCGACGGTTCGGTGCCGGGAGCCAGCCTCGGAACGTATGCGTCGGCCGCCCTTCGCGAGCTCGACCTGGCCCAGCGGGTCCTCGGAGACCAGGCTCCGGTCGTCGACACCGTCTTCGTCGGAGGTGGAACCCCGACCCTGCTCCCGTCCGCCGACCTCGGCTACCTCTTGCAAGGCATCGACGAGCGGTTCGGCCTGGCCGCCGACGCCGAGGTGACCACCGAGGCGAACCCGGACTCCGTCTCGGCCGCGTCGCTGGCCGCGCTGGCCGAAAGCGGGTTCACCCGGGTCAGCCTCGGCATGCAGAGCGCCGTGCCCCACGTGCTGCGCACCCTGGACCGAACTCACGACCCGGACAACGTCGCCCGGGCGGTCGGCTGGGCCCGTGCGGCCGGGCTCGACGTCAGCCTCGACCTCATCTACGGGACGCCCGGTGAGTCGCTGGACGACTGGCGGCACAGCCTCGGCGCCGCGGTAGCGCTTCGACCCGACCATGTGTCGGCGTACGCGCTCGTCGTCGAGGACGGCACTCGGCTGGCGGTGAAGGTTCGCCGCGGCGAGGTGGCGGCGCCGGAGGACGACGACGAGGCCGACAAGTACGAACTGGCCGACGAGGTGCTCACGGCGGCCGGCTACGCCTGGTACGAGGTGAGCAACTGGGCCTCGGCGCCGCGGTTCCGGTGCCGCCACAACGAGGGCTACTGGTCCGGCGGCGACTGGTGGGGCGTCGGACCGGGCGCGCACAGCCACGTCGGCGGTGTGCGGTGGTGGAACGTCAAGCACCCGGTGGCGTATGCGTCCCGGCTCGCCGCCGGAGTCTCGCCGGCGGCCGCTCGAGAAGTCCTCACCGACGGGCAGCGCCTCGACGAGTGGGTCCTGCTCGGCACCCGGCGAGCGGCCGGCATCGCCGTGGACGGCCTGGAGACGGCCGGTCGCGACGCCCTCGCGGGGTTGGTCGCCGACGGGCTGGTCGACGGGCGGGCCGCGGTCGGCGAGCGGCAGGTGCGCCTCACCCGGCGGGGACGGCTGCTGGCGGACACCGTCGTGCGCCGGCTCCTCGGCTGATCGACGGGGTCCTGAGGACACGAGCCGGGGGCACCTCCCGGTTGCGGGGGAGGACGAGCGAGGCCCGGAAGGGCCCGCGGAGTTCAGCCAGAAGGCTGGTCTGAGGAGCCGGCGCACCGGAGGACGGGTCAGTGCAGGATGCGGATCTGGAACGGGTAGTTGTAGACCTCGCCCTTGCTCGCCTTGACCGCACCGATGATGTGGAAGACGAAGATCATGATGTTGGCGATGAAGAACAGCACGAGGGCGACCGGGCTGAGCACAATGGTGAACAGGCAGATCCACGCGACGATGTTCATGACCCACAGGCCGACGTTGAAGTTGAACGAGCCGGCTGCGGCCTGACGGACGAGCGGACTGCGGTTCTTGTAGATCGCCCAGATGATCAGCGGGCCGAGGAAGCTCAGCCAGCCCGCCGTGACGATCGTGGCGATGATCGCCGACAGGTGGGCGAGGACGCTGGCGGTCTTCTCCTCACCCGTGGCGGGCAGCTGGCCGGAGGTGGGGCCGTAGGGCTGGTTGGTCATGGTCTCCCCTGAGAGGTTGTGGTGACACCGGTGTGACGTCGTGGGCGGCCGGGTTGTTCCGCGGGAGGGCCGGTTTCAGGGTCCGGTCAGGGTGCCTCCGGAGCCGTCACGAAGTCGAGAAGCTCCTCGACGCTCGCGAGCAGGGTCGGTTCGAGGTCGGCGTAGGTGCGGACCCGGCCCAGGATCCGCTTCCAGGCCAGTGCGATGTCCGCTTGGGTCTGGTGCGGCCAGCCGAGAGCGGCGCAGATCCCGTGCTTCCAGTCCTGCCCGGGCGGGACGACAGGCCAGGCGTCCAGCCCGAGACGTTCGGGTCGCACGGACTGCCACACGTCGACGTACGGGTGGCCGAGCACCTTGACGTGGCGGCGGGCACCAGGCAGGGCACGGACCGCGTCGACGATCCCCGACTCCTTGGTCCCAGGGACGAGGTGGTCCACCAGCACCCCCATCCGCCGGCCGGGCCTCGGACCGAACGAGCCGATCACCGCCGGCAGGTCGTCCACCCCATCGAGCATCTCGACGACGACGCCCTCGACGCGCAGGTCGTCACCCCAGACCTTCTCGACCAGCTCCGCGTCGTGACGTCCTTCGACGAACAGTCGTGACGCTGCAGCGACCGTCGCTCGCCGCCCGCGCACCGCGGTCGAGCCGCTCGCGGTCCGCGACTCGGCCTGCCGGGCCGCGATCAGGGCGGCGCTTGCCGCCCGCCGCGGCGGGGTGAGCACGACCGGCTCGCCGTCGACGAGGAACCCCGAACCCAGAGGGAATCCGCGCGTGCGGCGGTGCCGGTCCTCGAGGTGAACCACGTGCATACCGCCGGCCTTCTCGACCCGGACGACGGCCCCGCACCAGCCGGTCTCGGCGTCCTCGACGACCGTCCCAGGCTCCGCGGCCACCTCGGCCGGTACCGGACGACCGAGCGTCCGCCAGCGAGCGGCCAGGACATCGGAGCCGTACCGGTCGGCAGAGCTGGACATAGCGCGAGGCTACGCAGTCGCATACCCCCGTCGTCCCCGCCGCGCCGGGAGGAGGGGGCGCCGGGCAAGGACGTAGACTGGCCCGAGATTGGCACTCGGGCACGTCGAGTGCCAGCCGCCCGTTGAGGAGAGTCAGGTCGGGGTCCGGAGGGCTTGTCGAGGAGGTGGCCGTGACCGAGGAACGTCGACTCGCCGTGTTGCGCGCCATCGTCCAGGACTACGTCCAGACCTCGGAGCCGGTCGGCTCCAAGGCCCTCGTCGAGCGGCATTCCTTGGGAGTCTCGGCCGCCACGGTGCGCAACGACATGGCGATCCTGGAGGAGGAGGGACTGATCCACGCGCCGCACACGTCGGCCGGGCGGGTGCCCACCGACGCCGGCTATCGCCTGTTCGTCGACCGGTTGAGCTCCATCAAGCCCTTGTCGGCCGCCGAGCGGTCAGCCATCCATACCTTCCTGGCCGGCGCCGTCGACCTCGACGACGTCGTGGACCGGACGGTTCGGTTGCTCTCGACCCTGACTCGGCAGGTGGCGGTCATGCAGTACCCGAGCCTGGCTCGGTCTACCGTCCGCCACATCGAGCTGGTGCCGTTGGGGCCGGACCGGCTGATGATCGTCGTCATCGTCAACACCGGCCGGGTCGAGCAGCGGATCGTCGGCACCGAGGGCGACCTCACGACCGATGCCGGGGAGCGGTTCGTGGCGCGGCTGCGGGCCGAGCTCAACGCCGACGTCGCCTCGCGGCCGTTCCTCGAGGCGTCGGCCCGGCTCGCCGCGCTCGCGGACCGGTTCGATCTCACTGACCGCGACACCGTGCGCGCCGTCGTGCGGGCGCTCGACGAGGCCCTGCTCGAGGAGCGGGAGGAACGGGTGGTCCTCGCCGGCACGGCGAACCTCGCCCGGTCTGCGGCCTCGCTGACCGACTTCCCGCTCACCATCGGCCCGGTGCTCGAGGCACTGGAGGAGCACGTCGTGCTGCTCAAGCTGCTGGGTACCCTGAGTCGCGAGGGGCTCGAGCACGATGCAGTGGCGGTGCGCATCGGCCACGAGAACCCGCACGAGGGGCTCGTGTCGACCTCCGTGGTCTCCACGGGGTATGCGGCCGGCTCCGAGGTCGTCGCGGGGCTCGGCGTGGTCGGTCCGACCCGGATGGACTACCCCACGGCGATGGCGACCGTACGGGCCGTGGCGCGCTACGTCTCTGACATCCTCGCACCCTGACGTTCCACTTTCGTTGCCAGACAAGGACATTCGTTGAACGACTACTACCAGGACCTCGGCGTCCCGAGAACGGCGAGCGAGGAGGAGATCAAGCGCGCCTACCGGCGGCTGGCTCGCCGGCTCCATCCGGACGTCAACCCCGGTGCGGAGGCCGAGGAGCAGTTCAAGCGGGTTTCGCAGGCCTACGACGTCCTGTCCGACCCGGAGAAGAAGCGCGCGTACGACATGGGCGCCGACCCCTACGCCATGGCCGGCGACGGCGGGTTCGGGGCCGGCTTCAGCTTCAGCGACGTCATGGACGCCTTCTTCGGTGGCGGCGCGGCCTCCCGCGGGCCGCGATCCCGCCAGCAGCGCGGTCAGGATGCTCTGGTCCGGCTGGACATCGACCTGGCCGCAGCGGTGTTCGGCTCGGACGAGGAGCTGATCGTCGACACTGCGGCCGCGTGCGGGACGTGTGGCGGCTCGGGCGCGCAGCCGGGTACCGGCACCTCGACGTGCAACGTCTGCAACGGCCGCGGTGAGGTCCAGACGGTCCAGCGGTCGTTCCTGGGGCAGGTCATGACCAGCCGTCCCTGCAATGCCTGTCAGGGCTACGGCACCGTCATCCAGCACCCGTGCTTCGAGTGCTCCGGACAGGGACGGGTCCGCACCCGCCGCACGCTCAAGCTGCGGGTTCCGGCCGGCGTCGACACCGGCACCCGGATCCAGCTGTCGGGGGAGGGCGAGGTCGGACCGGGCGCCGGACCGGCCGGCGACCTCTACGTCGAGGTCTCGGTGCGTCCGCACTCCATCTACACGCGGCGCGGTGACGACCTGCACTGCCAGGTAGAGCTGCCGATGACCGCCGCGGCGCTCGGCACGACGTTCCAGCTGTGGACCTTCGACGGCGAGCGTGAGCTCGCGGTCGCTCCCGGTACTCAGCCCGGCGAGACGCTGACGATGCGTTCGCTCGGGGTGACCCACCTGCGCGGAACCGGCCGCGGTGACCTCATCGTGCACGCCGTCATCCAGACTCCGACCCAACTCACTCCCGAGCAGGAGGATCTGCTGCGGCAGCTGGCCACCATGCGCGGGGAGGAACGTCCCGAAGGCAAGGTCGCCCCGCTCGAGAAGGGCCTGCTGGGCAAGCTGCGGGACGCCTTCAAGGCTCGCTGACGTGCCGGTTGCTGACGTGACCGCCCGGATGTTCATCCTCGACTCGCCGGCGTGGGCCTCCGCAGCGGCCGGCGACGTGGTCGAGGTCGGCGGGGCGGAGGGCCAGCACGCGGTGACCGTCGTCCGGCTGCGGCCCGGGGAGACCGTCCTGCTCGGCGGCGGCGGCCGGCGTGCGGAGGCGACGGTCACGCATACCGGAAAGAGCGCCTTCGCGGCCCGGTTGGAGACCGTCGTCGACGAACCCGAGAACGACCCGCGCTTCGTCCTGGTTCAGGCGCTGGCCAAGGCCGGCCGCGACGAGCAGGCCGTCGAGACCGCGACCGAACTCGGCGTCGACGAGGTGGTGCCGTGGCAAGCCGCCCGCGGGGTCGTCGTCTGGCGAGGTCGGGAGCGCGAGGAGAAAGGCCGTCGCCGCTGGCGGTCGGTATGCGTCGCGGCCAGCAAGCAGTCCCGGCGGGGGCGGGTGCCGGTGGTCTCCGAGCCCGCGGCCACGTCCGACGTCGCCGCCCGTGTCACGCGCGCCGCGCTCGGGCTCGTTCTCGACGAGGCGGCCACCGAGCCGTTGGCCGCGGTGGAGCTTCCGATCGCCGGGGACGTCGTGGTCGTCGTCGGGCCTGAGGGCGGCATCAGCGACGCTGAGCTGGCCGAACTGGTCGCGGCCGGTGGTCGAGCGGTGCGGCTCGGCCCCGAGGTGCTGCGCTCCTCGACCGCGGGGCCGGCCGCCTTGGCGGTGCTGGCGGCGTCGTTGCGCTGGCGCTGACCCTCAGCGGACCGTGAACGGGACGATGTTCTGGAAGGCGATGCTGCCGTCCTTGGGGCTGACCTCGATTCCGCGGAACTCGTACTGGCCGGCCGCCAGCGTCCCCAGGTCCACCGTCCACGAGCCCTGCTGAGGGCAGCCGCTGGTCGCCATGGTGTGACCCTGGTTGACGACCGAGCCGCCCTGACGCAGCTCCCACGTGACGTTCGCCTCGAAGACGCACGCCTGGCCGGTCACCACGACCGCCTTTCCGGCGGCGAGCACCTGGCCGGCATAGGGGCTGTCCACCCAGATCTGGGCGATCTCCGTGAACTGCTGGTCGTCGGCCGGCCGCTTGAAGACGTTCGTGCCGACACTCTCGAAGATGCGCCCACCGCTGACCACAACCGGCACCGGGGCGTGGGCCTGCTGCACGGCGGCGGTCACCGTCCAGACCAGGGCCTGAACGGCCATGCGCTGTGCCTCCTCCGGCAGTCCGGTGACGCCAGGGCCGCTCAGGGACACCCCGACCTCGGGGGCGGTCATCGCGACATACCTCGCCGTCGTCCCCGCCGGCCAGGCGGTGACGAACCGGTTCGGATTGTCCCTCGGCATGGTCACGGCGGCGGCCAGGGCCGCGTCCGCCTTTTGTGCGGTCGTGGCGCCGGCCGGCAGTTGGCCGGGGACGAACTCCCGCACCAGGCGGTAGTGGCCGTCCGCCGAACCTGGGGGTGCGACGTAGTAGACCGGCAGGGCGGCGGCGACGGTCGGCGCCGGAACTGACGTCGCGGACCCGGTCGGCGACGGCGATCCCGAACCGGTGGTCGGTGCGGAGCTGCTCGGCGACGGGGAGCTGCTCGGTGACGGAGTGGCGGGACCCGTCGTCGAGGGGTTCGCCGGTGCCGGGGTCGGCCCGGGCGTGGGCCGCAGCCCGACCCAGACCGCGACGCCGATGGCCGCGACGGCCGCCGCGGCGGCGATCGGCGTCACCCACCCCCAGCCGCGGCGGCGCGAGGGAGAAACAGCGGCGCGGATGTCGCCGAGGCGGTCGTCGGGCTGCACGCTGTCGGCTTCACGCGAAAGAGCAACGCGCAGTCGGTCCTCGATGTCCTCCAGTCCCTCGAAGCCGTGACGGTCGGTCATGAGGCACCTCCCAGCGCGCTGCGGAGTGTCGTAAGGGCCCGGTGGGCGTGCGCCTTCACCGAACCCGGTGAGATGTCGAGCGCGTCAGCGATCTGCTGCTCGCTGAGGTCGCCGTAGTACCGGAGGACGACGACCTCACGCTGCCGCAGGGGCAGCCGGTGGACGGCTTCGAGCAGGGCGGCGTCCGCGTCGCGCCGCAGGGCGGTCACCTCGGCACTCTCGCCGGCGGTCCGGCCGAGCGCCTCCGCCGACCCGATGACGGACGTGAGGTAGCGCCGTTCCACGCCGTGGCGCCGGAACCCGGAGCGGCAGCCGTTGACGACGGACCGACGCAGGTAGGCCAGGGCCGTTCCCTCCTCACGGAGCCGGGCCAGCCGGGGGTAGGCGGCGACGAAGGCGTCCTGGACGACCTCCTCCGCGCGGCTCCGGTCCCGGAGCAGCAGGTGCCCGAGCCGTACCAGTGCGACCCAGTGGGCCGCATACAGCTCGGTGAGCGCCTCGTCGGAGCCCTGTCGCGAGAGGGCGTCGGAGGACCGCCTCCCGGCGCCGGTGATGCCGGCGCCGGTACCCGGATCCGCCATCCCGGGATCCGCCATGCTCAAGGCTCCCATGACCACATGACGCGTGAGCCCCGGAACCGGTTGACACGCTTCGGGAGCGCCAGCAGGATCGCGGCCATGTGCCTGTTCTGCCGCATGCTCGCCGGCGAGGTCCCCATGGACGTGGTCCGCGAGACAGGGCAGTCCGTGGCGTTCCGCGACATCAACCCGCACGCACCGACCCACGTCCTCGTCATCCCGCGGCGGCACGTCAAGAACCTCGGGGCGCTGGCCGAGTACCCCGAAGAGCTCGCGGACGTCGTGGCGCTCGGTGCGTCGGTGGCGGAGGAGGAGGGCCTCGACGCCGGGTACCGGATGGTCGCGAACACCGGTGAGCTCGCCGGACAATCCGTCTTTCACGCGCACCTGCACGTCCTGGGCGGTCGCGGGATGGCCTGGCCGCCCGGCTGACCCACGGCCGTCTCGCCCCGGTTCGCTGCGTTCGGCCGTGGGCACCGACGCACGTAAACTGGCCGCAACATGACCGACGCCGACCACGCCTCCGCGCCGAGCGACCGCGACGACCTCGACGACGTCACCACCGCGAGCCCGCACGTCCCGACGCACATCATCACGATCCCCACGTCGATCCCGATGGTCACCCTGCTCGGACCGCGCGACGAGCTGTTGCGGACCATAGAGCGCGCGTTCCCGCTGCTCGACGTCCATGTCCGCGGCAACGAAATCTCGCTGCGGGGCGCCAGTCCGGAGGTCGCCCTTGTCGAGCGGCTCCTCGACGAGCTGCTCGTGATCCTCGACGCCGGCCAGCCGCTGAACCGGGACGCCGTCGAACGCTCGATCGCCATGCTGCGCAACCAGACCCTGGAGCGTCCGGCCGACGTCCTGACGATGAACATCGTCAGCAACCGTGGGCGCACCATCCGGCCGAAGACGCTGAACCAGAAGCGCTACGTCGACGCCATCGACCAGCACACCATCGTCTTCGGGATCGGGCCCGCCGGTACCGGCAAGACCTACCTGGCGATGGCCAAGGCGGTGGCGGCGCTGCAGTCCAAGCAGGTCAACCGGATCATCCTCACCCGGCCGGCGGTCGAGGCGGGGGAGCGGCTCGGGTTCCTGCCGGGAACCCTCAACGACAAGATCGACCCGTACTTGCGGCCGCTCTACGACGCCCTACACGACATGCTCGACCCGGAGTCGATCCCGCGCCTGATGGCCGCCGGAACCATCGAGGTCGCCCCTCTGGCATTTATGCGGGGTAGAAGCCTCAACGACTCGTTCATCATCCTCGACGAGGCCCAGAACACCTCGCCCGAGCAGATGAAGATGTTTCTAACCCGCTTGGGCTTTGGCTCCAAGATGGTCGTCACCGGTGACGTCACCCAGGTCGATCTACCCGACGGCACCCAGTCCGGTCTCCGGCAGGTCCGGCACATCCTCGACGGCATCGACGACGTCCACTTCTCCGAGCTGACGTCCGCCGACGTCGTGCGGCATCGCCTGGTCAGCGCGATCGTCGACGCCTACGACCGCAGCGACGCGAACCGCGCCCAACGGCGAGAAGGTATGCGGGACAGCCGGACCGAGCGCCGCCGGCCTCCGCGCGACGACCGTTCTGATGGCCGACGAACGGCGACTCCGTGAGTGTCGAGGTCCTCAACGAGACCGAGTACCCCGCCGACGCCACGGAGCTCGTCGCCCTGTCGCGCTACGTCATGGGCGAGATGCGGGTCCACCCGCAAGCCGACCTCTGCATCACCCTCGTCGACGAGCCGGCGATGGAGACCCTGCACGAGAAGTGGATGGACCTGCCGGGTCCGACCGACGTCATGAGCTTCCCGATGGACGAGCTGCGGCCCGGCCATGACGACCAGGACCCGGAGGAGGGCGTCCTCGGCGACATCGTGCTCTGCCCGAGCGTCGCGGCGAAGCAGGCCACGGAGGCCGGTCACGCCTCCGACGAGGAGCTGCTGCTGCTGACGACCCACGGCATCCTCCACCTGCTGGGCTTCGACCACACCGAACCCGACGAGGAACGCGAGATGTTCGAGCTCCAGCGGCAGCTGCTGCTGACCTTCCTCGCCGGCCGCGGCCGGTCGTCCGCCACCCGGCGGTAGGACTCACCCGTGTTCACCCAGATGGTGCTGTTCGCACTGCTGAGCATCGTCGTGGCCTTCAGCCTCGCGGCGGCCGAGTCGGCGATCTTCCGGATGTCCCGGGTCCGCGCCGCGGAGCTGGCCGAGGAGGGCCGGTCCGGCTCGCGAGCCCTGGTCACGGTGGTGGGCGACTCCGCGGCATACCTCGCCGTTCTTGCCTTTCTCCGCGTGGTCGCCGAGGCGACCTGTGCGGTCTTCATCACGGTGGCGATCCTCGGTCTCGTCGACAGCGTGGGCTGGGCCCTGACCATCTCCATCGTCGTCATGGCCGTCGTGTCGTTCGTCGTCGTCGGCGTCTCGCCTCGCACGCTGGGCCGCCAGAACTACGACACCGTCGCGCTCTGGGCAGCCCCGGTCGCGGTGGGTCTGCGCAAGGTGCTCGGCCCGGTCTCGCGGATCCTCGTCGCCCTGGGCAACGCGGTCACGCCGGGCAAGGGCTACCGCGACGGCCCGTTCCAGAGCGAGGCCGAGCTGCGGGACCTGCTCGACATGGCCGGCGACACGGCGGTCATCGAGGAGGGCGAGCGGGAGATGATCCACTCGGTCTTCGAGCTCGGTGACACCGTGGTCCGCGAGGTCATGGTGCCGCGCACCGACATGGTGACGATCAACCACGACAAGACCCTGCGCCAGGCGATGTCGCTGTTCATCCGGTCCGGGTTCTCCCGCATCCCGGTCGTCGGCGAGGACAGCGACGACGCCCGGGGCGTCGTGTACCTCAAGGACGTGGTGCGGCGGACGTATGCGGATCCCGACGCCTCCCACGCGCGGGTGGACCAGCTCATGCGGCCGCTGCACTTCGTGCCGGAGAGCAAGCCGGCGGACGACCTGCTCAAGGAGATGCAGCGGGAGCAGAGCCACTTCGCCATGGTCGTCGACGAGTACGGCGGTACCGCCGGGCTGGTCACCATCGAGGACATCCTCGAGGAGATCGTCGGCGAGATCGACGACGAGTACGACAAG
>DATLQE010000315.1:0-4038 GCA_035535335.1 Lapillicoccus sp.
CCTGGGACATGTTCGGCATCCAGTTCGACGGCCACCCGGCGCTGACCCGGATCCTCATGCCGGACGACTGGCCCGGCCACCCGCAGCGCAAGGACTACCCGCTCGGCGGCATCCCCGTCGAGTACAAGGGCGCGACGATCCAGCCGCCCGACCAGCGCAGGAGCTACAACTAATGGCACCTCACAAAGCTCTCCGCTTCGCTCCGATACTTTGCGGGGACCCCGCACGAACACCCCACAAAGTTCTCCGCTTCGCTCCGATACTTTGCGGGGACCCCGCATGAGCACCCAGACGAGCCGACCGGCCGGCCGCACCGGCGACCCCTACGCCACGTCGGGCGCTGACCAGGCGGCCGCCGAAGGCGGCTTCGTCGTCAACACCTCCGGCGGCGACTGGGAAGACCTGATCGAAGAGGCGACGGCCCTCAACGAGGAGCGCATCGTCGTCAACATGGGACCGCAGCACCCGTCCACCCACGGCGTGCTCCGGCTCATCCTCGAGCTCGACGGCGAGACGGTGACCGAGACCCGCGCTGGGATCGGCTACCTGCACACCGGTATCGAGAAGAACATGGAGTTCCGCAACTGGACGCAGGGCGTGACGTTCTGCACCCGGATGGACTACCTCATGCCGATGATGAACGAGGCGGCCTACTGCCTGGCCGTCGAGAAGCTGCTCGGCATCACCGACCAGATCCCGGAGCGGGCCTCGACGATCCGGGTCCTCATGATGGAGCTGACCCGGATCAGCTCCCACCTTGTCGCCCTTGGTACCGGCGGCATGGAGATGGGCGCGACGACGATCATGACCATCGGGTTCCGCGAGCGCGAGCGGGTCTTGCGGATCATCGAGATGATCACCGGCCTGCGGATGAACAATGCCTACATCCGCCCCGGCGGCGTGGCGCAGGACCTCCCGCGGGGCGTCTACAACGACATTCGCGACATGGTGCCGCAGGTCCACCGCGGGCTGACGGAGCTCGAGGCCCTCATCAACGAGAACCCCATCCTCAAGGGCCGCATGGTCGGCGTCGGCTATCTCGACCTCACCGGTTGCATGGCGCTCGGGATGACCGGCCCGGTGCTCCGGTCCGCGGGACTGCCACACGACCTGCGCAAGGCCGAGCCCTACTGCGGTTACGAGACCTACGACTTCGACGTCGTCACCCGTGACACCTGCGACGCATACGGGCGTCTGCGGATTCGCATCGACGAGATGTACCAGTCCCTGCGGATCATCGAGCAGGCGACCGACCGGCTCCAGGCCGACCCTCCCGGCGCTCCGGTCATGGTAGCCGACCGCAAGATCGCCTGGCCGGCCCAGCTGGCCATCAGCGGGGACGGGATGGGCAACAGCCTCGACCACATCCGCAACATCATGGGCGAGTCGATGGAGGGCCTGATCCACCACTTCAAGCTGGTCACCGAGGGCTTCCGCGTGCCGCCCGGCCAGGCCTACATCCCTATCGAGAGCGCCAAGGGCGAGCTGGGCTTCCACGTGGTGTCCGACGGTGGTACGCGTCCCTACCGCGCCCACCTGCGGGACCCCTCATTCAACAATCTCCAGGCCGTGGCCGCGATGTGCGAGGGCGGCCAGGTCGCCGACGTCATCGTCGCCGTCGCCTCGATCGACCCCGTCATGGGAGGTGTCGACCGCTGATGTCCGCCGGCGACTTCGCGACCGCAGGGGCTCAGGCCTCCGGCCACTTCACGGTCACCCAGGAGAGCAAGGCGCCCTACCCCGACGACGTCCTCGCCCGGCTCCACGCGGACGCCGACGCGGTCATTGCGCGTTACCCGCAGCCGCGGTCGGCGCTGCTCCCGCTGCTGCACCTCGTCCAGAGCGTCGACGGTTACGTGTCCGGCCGCGGCATCGCGTTCTGCGCGGAGCGCCTCGACCTCGAGACCGCCGAGGTGAGTGGCGTCGCGACGTTCTACACGCAGTACAAGCGGCACCCCAACGGGGAGTACACCGTCGGCGTCTGCACCAACACGCTGTGCGCGATCATGGGCGGGGACGCGATCTGGGACGCCGTGAGCGACCACCTCGGCGTCGGCCACGACGAGACGACCCCCGACGGGAAGGTCACCCTCGAGCGCGTCGAGTGCAACGCCGCCTGCGACTACGCCCCGGTCGTCATGGCCAACTGGGAGTTCTTCGACAACCAGACCATCGAGTCGACCACCGCGCTGGTCGACAACCTCCGGGCCGGAAAGGCGGTGCGGCCCACGCGGGGGGCCGACAGCGTCGCCACGTTCAAGGAGGTCTCGCGCGTTCTCGCCGGCTTCGACGACGGCCGCGCCAACGAGGGCGTCGGAGCCGGCGACGCGTCGCTCGTCGGCCTGCGCCTCGCGCACCGCCGCGGCTGGACGGCCCCGGGATCGGCCGACGAGGTCCGCGAGGAGCACCAGCCGGAGACGCCTTCCAGCACGGCAGCCACCAGCCCCGGTCCCGGCAAGGTGCCGGTCGACTCGGAACGCCGGACGGGGTCCACCGACTCACCCAGCAACGAGCCCGACGAGCACCCGGCCGACGCCACGGTGTCGACGCCCGCCGCCACGAAAACGACCGAGACCGAGAAGGGTGGGACCGCGTGAGCGTCCAGCTGACCCCGATCCTCACCAAGTTCTGGGACGCGCCCGAGTCCTGGTCCCTCAAGACCTACGAGGACAATGAGGGCTACCAGGCCCTCAAGCAGGCCTTCGGGATGTCGCAGACCGCGCTGGTCGACATGGCGAAGGACTCCGGCCTGCGGGGTCGCGGCGGTGCCGGCTTCCCGACCGGCCTGAAGTGGTCGTTCCTGCCGCCGCCCGACGGTGGCCCGCGCTACCTCGTGGTCAACGCCGACGAGTCCGAACCGGGTACCTGCAAGGACATCCCGCTGATGATGGCCGCGCCGCACTTCCTCATCGAGGGCGTCGCCATCACCTCGTTCGCCATCGGCTGCAACCACGCGTTCATCTACATCCGCGGCGAGGTCGTCCACGTCTACCGGCGGCTGCTCCACGCGGTCGAGGAGGCGTATGCCGCGGGCTTCCTCGGCAAGAACATCCTCGGCAGCGGGTTCGACCTCGAGGTCACCGTCCACGCGGGGGCCGGCGCATACATCTGCGGCGAGGAGACGGCCCTGCTCGACTCCCTCGAGGGCCGTCGCGGACAGCCCCGCTTGAAGCCGCCGTTCCCCGCGGTGGCCGGCCTCTACGCGCGGCCGACCGTCGTCAACAACGTCGAAAGCATTGCCTCGATCCCGCCGATCCTGTTGCACGGTGCGGACTGGTTCAAGGACATGGGCACCGACAAGTCCACCGGCTTCGGCATCTTCAGCCTCTCCGGCCACGTGAAGCGGCCAGGGCAGTTCGAGGCCCCGCTCGGCATCACCTTGCGCGAGCTGCTCGACATGGCCGGCGGGATGCGCGACCCACAGCACCCGCTGAAGTTCTGGACGCCTGGTGGGTCGTCGACGCCGCTGTTCACCGACGAGCACCTCGACGTCCCGCTGGACTTCGAGGCGGTCGCCGCCGCCGGCTCGATGCTCGGCACCCGTGCGCTGCAGATCTTCGACGACACCACCTGCGTCGTGCGCGCGACCGAACGCTGGACCGACTTCTACAAGCACGAGTCGTGCGGCAAGTGCACCCCCTGTCGCGAGGGCACCTGGTGGCTGGCACAGATCCTCGAGCGCCTCGAGCACGGACAGGGCGACGAGCAGGACATTGAGAAGCTCGTCGACATCTGCGACAACATCCTCGGTCGCTCGTTCTGCGCCCTCGGTGACGGCGCGACCTCCCCCATCACGAGCAGCGTCGAGTACTTCCGCGACGAGTACCTCGAGCACCTCAGGCTCGGCCGGTGCCCGTTCGACCGCGACGCGTCCACGGTGTTCGCGACCGGTTCGGCCACTGCTTCCTCCGACGTGAAGGAGCCGGCGTCGGCATGACCACCACCGTCGATCCGACCATCTCGAGCCCCAGCTCCGGCGGCAACGCCGTCAGCACCGGTGGCGACGCGCGGCGGCCCAAGGGCCCGGACGACATCACG
>DATLQE010000316.1:0-2471 GCA_035535335.1 Lapillicoccus sp.
TCCGGGCCGCTCCACGGCGGTGCCCCCAGCCGGGCACTCGACTCGCTCGACGCCATCGGCACTCCGGACAACGCCCGCCCGTGGGCCGACGCGCAGCTGGCCGCCGGGAACCGGATCATGGGCTTCGGCCACGCCATCTACCGCGGCAAGGACCCGCGCTCGGAGCTGCTCCGCGAGACCGCCGAGGAGCTCGGCGGCCCACTGGCCGACCTCGCCGTCGCCACGGAACGAGCCATCGACGACGCCTTGGATGCGGCCCGTCCCGACCGGACCCTCCGCGCCAACGTCGAGTTCTACGCCGGCGTCGTCATGCACGAGTGCGGCATCCCCCGCGAGATGTTCACGCCCACCTTCGCGGTCAGCCGCGCGATGGGCTGGACGGCGCACATCCTCGAGCAGGCGCAGGACCGGAAGATCATTCGGCCCAGTGCCCGGTATGCCGGTCCTCCCCCGCCGCAGCCGGTCCCGCCGCTGGCGTCCCGCTGATGTAGCAACGGATCGAGGTGATAACGGCCGGAATTCCGGTCGTTATCACCCTGATTCGCGGACGTCGCCCGTATAGACGGCCCGCGGCCGGAACCGCAGGCCCTGCGGGTACTCCTCCATGGCGTGCGCGAGCCACCCGACCATGCGGCTCAGCGCGAAGACGGTCTCGCCGCTACCCGTCCGCAACCCGCACGCCTGCACCAACGCGGCGAGCCCCAGGTCGACGTTCGGGCTCAGCCCGAACCGGCGGCTGACGGTCAGCAGCAGCTCCTCCACCGCGGGCCAGCCCTCGGGGTCCAGGCGTGCGACGTGGTCGAGCAGCACCTCGGCCCGCGGGTCCGCGTCGACGTAGACCTGGTGCCCGAACCCGGAGATCCCGCCGTCACCGACCTCCGCCGCATACCGGTCGAGGCCGCCGACCCCTTCGCGCCGCACCGTGGACAGCAGGTCTTCGGCCGCGACGCTGCTCCGCCCGTGCCGGCCGCCGCCGAGGGCGGCCAGGCCGGTCAGCAGGACCAGCCACGGGTCGGCACCGGTGCCCGCGGCGATGCGAGCGGCCATGGTCGACGCGGCCAGCTCGTGGTCGATGAGGAGGACCAGCGCGGCGTTGAGGGCCGCCATCCCCTCGTCGCCGGGCGCGCCGCCCAGCGCCGACCACAGCCGCCCCGCGACGGGCCCAGTCTGCGAACCACCCAACGCGACGATCCCACCGGCGATCGCCCAACGCCCCACGGCGACGACGTGGTCGGGCTTGAGGTCGTCGCGCGCCGCGTCGGCGCCGGCGAGAGCGAGGACCGCAGCCCGGATCCGGTCGGCATCCGTTGCGCCGGCGGCCAGCGCCAACGAGGCGGCTCCGACCGCCGTCAGGTCGTCCGGGGCCGCCTCCCAGTCGCCGACGGACGGGACCGCCCACACCAGCGCCGCCGCCTCCTCGAACGGGCGCGTCGACAGTGCCACGGCGTCGTGGCCGCGGAACGACAGGGTGCCCTTGGGGTCGAGCAGCGTCACGTCGGTCTCGACGAGCACCTCCAGCGAACCGGTCCGCACGCGGGTCCGCTCGCCAGCCAGGCGCAGCACCTCCTCGAGCGGGAAGACCGAGACGCGGTGCCCCGCCTCGTTGGTCCGGCGGTGGCGAGTGAGCAGACCGCGGCTCACGTAGGCGTAGATCGTCTGCAGCCGCACGCCGAGCAGGTCGGCCGCCTGGTCGGCCGTCACCTCGTTGCGGGCCACCGTCGGCTCCATCTCCACATCGTCGCACCGACGGTGCCACGCGACGCTGCCCTCACCCGGCCGCGCAGGGCTACCGTTCCGGTATGCGCGTCCGCGCCGAGTTCACGACTGAGCCCTTCGTGGGCGAGGGCGAGATCCCTGAACACGTCACCCATTCGGCGGCCCTGCTCACCGAGGCCGGGCTCGACGCCGACCTCGGCCCGTTCGGCACCTCGGTCGAGGGCGACGACCGCGTCCTGCTCCCGGCCCTCGTCAACGTCCTCGCCGCGGCGTTGGCCTCCGGCGCTACCCGGGTGACCCTGCAGCTGGAGCGGATCGACGGGGACGGAGCGACCCCGTGACCCCGCCGCGCCTCGACGCCCGCAGGCTCGAGGAGGCGCTGGCCCCGCTGCTGCGGAGAGTCGGTGGTGAGGTCGTCGACGCCGCGGTGGCGGGTCCCGACGACGTCACCGTCGAGCTCGCCGGTGGGCCGGTCGTCCACGTCCGGCTCGCCGGCGCTGCGGGTGAGTCCCCCGCGGAGGCCGCCGACCTCTCCGACGGCTTGGCGCGGCTCATCGCCGACGTCGAGCGCGAGCTGGGGGCTCCGCTGGCCGGGCTGCCCCGCGCCGGCAAGCAGCAGGCGGTGCGGCTGCTGGAGGAGCGGGGCGCGTTCGAGATGCGGCGCTCGGCGGAGACCGTCGCCGAGGCGCTGGGCGTCACCCGCTTCACCGTCTACAACTACCTGAACCGGCGTTCGTCGGCCTGACCGAGGCCGA
>DATLQE010000317.1:0-2434 GCA_035535335.1 Lapillicoccus sp.
TTGCCGGAGACTCAGCCCAGGTCGAAGTCGAACCAGACTCGGTGTGTGTCGTCCGGGTCGACCGCCATCCCGCCGCCGCCCGAGATGCCGGCCAGCTCGCCGACCCCGCTGCTCGGGACGATGACGAACAGCTCGTTGCGCCGATCAGAGCCGGTCGTCGTGGCCGAGTGCACGTAGGCGAAGCCGCCGGAGCGCTCACCGAGCCGTCCCTCGAAGGTCTCCAGTGCGACGTACGTGCCCACACCCGTGCCCATGTCGAACGCCGACGTGAAGATCGTCGCCGACCGCCCGGACACGTCGCCCTCGTACACCTTCTCCAACACCGCCGTCCCGACCGGGAGGCCGACCTCGATCGCCGCCGGCGGCGGCGCGACCGAAGCGGGGACGAAGGAGGCGACGGTGAAGGTGCCCTCTGCTCTCATGGTCCGGACCCTAGCTCCGGCGTACGACGCCGACGAAGGGTCTACCGTTCGGCGGCATGAAGGTGGTCGTGATCGGGGCGGGAGGCGTCGGCGGCTACTTCGGCGGACGGCTGGCGACCGCTGGGCACGAGGTCTCGATGGTGGCGCGCGGGCCGCACCTGGCTGCGCTCAGCGAGCAGGGCTTGCGGGTGCGCAGCGTCAAGGGGGACTTCTCCTTCGACGTGCCGGTGGCCGAGGACGCGAGCGTCTTCGGTCCGTGCGACGTCGTGTTGTTCTGTGTCAAGGCGTTCGACACGGAGTCGGCGGCGGGCGGGCTGGCCCCCGTGATGGGGCCGGACACCGCCGTCGTGTCGCTCCAGAACGGCGTCGACAACGAGGACCAGCTCGCAGCCGCGTTAGGCGCTGAGCACGTCGTCGGAGGCGCGGCGTTCATCTTCTCGACCATCACCGAGCCGGGCGTCGTCACGCATACCGGCGGACCGGCACGGATTGTCTTCGGCGAGCGGGACAACCGGCGCAGCGACCGGGTCGAGCGGCTGTTGGCCGCCTGCCGAGAGGCAGGCATCGGCGCCGACATCGCCCCGGACATCGGTGCGGTCCTCTGGACGAAGTTCGCCTTCATCTGCGCGACGGCCGGCATGACGGCGTCGGTCCGGCTGGCGCTGGGCGACATACGAGAGACGCCACCGGCGTGGGCGATGTTCCGGGACATCATCACCGAGGTCGTACAGCTGGCCCGGCTCGAGGGAGTCGCCTTGGCGGAGGACGTCGTCGAGCAGCAGATCCACTTCGCGACCGGGCTGGCGGCTGACTCCTACTCCTCGCTGTACCACGACCTCACGACGGGACGTCGGATGGAGCTCGACGCGCTGCACGGCTCGGTGGTCCGCCGCGCCGAGCGGCTCGGGCTGGACGTGCCGGCGTGCCGCGCGGTCCACGCGACCCTCGCGCCGTGGGCCCGCCGCAACGCGGCCGGCTGAGCCGCCTGGCCTGTCGGTGCGGCGCGCGACCATCAGGGGATGACGAAGGCCACGAGCGCGACGCGGACCATCCCCACCCGAGGACCCTTCTCCCTGGAGGAGCTGGCCCTCTTCGGCTTCGGGCATCGGGCCGAGCGCGACTTCGACGGCGTCATGCGGATGGCCTTCCGCGTCGATGGCGACCTCGAGACCGCGGCCGGTGTCGAGGTCCGGCAGCGCGGTGACGAGCTCGACATCACCGTCCGCGGCGAGGCCGACCCCGACGTCGTCGCGCGCCAGGTTGCCCGGGTGTTGTCCTGTGACCACGACGGCGAGGGGTTCGCCGCGCTGGGGCGGCGCGACCCGGTCATCGGTGCGCTGCAAGGGGCGGCGCCCGGCCTCCGACCAGCCCTCTTCTACTCCCCCTACGAGGCCGCGGTCTGGTCCGTCATCAGCGCCCGCCGGGCTCGCCCGCAGGGCATCCGGCTGCGGGAGACGCTCAACGCGGCTCACGGTGAGAGCTTCGAGCTCGCCGGTCAGACCGTGACCGCGCTGCCTCCCCCGAGCGCGCTGGCGTCGCTTACCGAGCTGCCCGGCCTGCCGGCTGACCGCATACCCCGGCTCCACGCGATTGCCGAAGCCGCTGCGGCCGGCGACCTCGACGTCGACCGCCTCGTCCGCCTCGGCCCGGACGCGGCGATGCAGGCGGTCCAGGAGCTGCCGGGAATCGGCCCGTTCTACAGCGCGCTTATCGTCGTCCGCGCCTGCGGCTTCGCCGACGTGCTCCCGACCGACGAGGCCCGCAGCCGCCAGACGGTCCACGAGCTGTACGGCATCCCTCGGCCCATGACCGACGAGGAGTATGCGTCGTTCGCCGACCGCTGGAAGCCCTACCGCACCTGGGCGGTCGTTCTCATTCGCGCCGCCGCCCACCGGTTGGGCTAGATCTGAGCCGTCGACGCGATCCGGTCAGCCCATCCGCTCCGCGACGAGCCCGATCTCGAGGCGGACCTCTCGGGCGATCAACCGGTCGGAGCCGACCGCCGCGAGGTC
>DATLQE010000318.1:0-3500 GCA_035535335.1 Lapillicoccus sp.
CCCTCATTGTCCGGCGGTACGTGTGAAATGCGCCATCGGTTTCGCGGACGCCCGTCGTCACGGCAGGGCCAGCAGGTCGGCGTGGCCCACGGTGACGGCGAGTTCCCCTGCTCGCGCCTCCGCCAGACGCCGACGTGCGTAAGAACCGATATCGGAGGCAAGGTCGACAGACTGCTCGCACGCGGCGTGGATCCACCCGCTGAACCACTCGGCCGCCAGGTCGGCCTCTGCGGCGCCGAGCCGCCAGGGGGTCGGCCGGACGAGCACCTCGGCCCTCAGCCGCCGGAATCCCTCGACCGCGGCGGCGACGGCATCCGGGCCGAGCAGGCGGCCGCGTACCGTGATGCGGCGCTGGTGGGCGTCGAATGCGGCCGCCACGCGGGAGTCCAGCGGATCCGCCGGGGCTAGCTCGACGTGACCGACGACGGACAGGGTCAGTAGAACCGGGCATCCTGCTTTCGCGCACACGTCGATCAATCCGGCCAGCTCATCCTGCGTCATCAGGTCGAGTAGCGCCGAGGCGGTGATGAGGGTCGCGTCGGCGAGATCGTCGGGACGCAGTTCCGTGACGTCGGACCGCCGCGTCTCGACGACGACGGAAGCACCGTCGGCGGCCGGGCCCGGAGGCTCGCCGCGGGCGACGTCCAACAGGTCCGCGTCCCGGTCGTGCAGGACCCAGCGCTGCGGCCCCGGCAAGCGTGGAGCGAGCCAGCGGCCCATCGACCCGGTGCCGCAGCCGAGGTCGTGGATCACCCGGCAGCTCGTCGGCGGAAGATGCCGCCGGAGGTGTTCGACGAGGTCGCGGGCGCGCGCCGCGGCGTCGGCAGGCTCGCGGAGGTCGAGCCATTCGCCGCTCACCCGAGTGCGCTCGACGATCATCGCGCCGCTTCCGCCAGCACGCCCGCGAGGACCGACGTCGTCGTCGACCACTCAGTGAGGGACCCGCGCCGCTCGCGCGCGGCGCGGCGCCAGGTGAGTCGCACCTCGGCATCGCGGAGCCAGGCCCGCAGGGCTGCGGCGAGCGCGACAGGGTCGTCGGGAGGAACGAGCAGCCCCGGCCGGATCCCAGCGGCTCCGTGACCGAGGGCCTCCGCGACCCCGCCTACATCGGTTGCGACGACCGGTAGGCCACGGGCAAGCGCCTCGGTGACCACCATGCAATAGGTCTCGGTTCGCGACGCCAGTACGAGCAGGTCGGCAGATGCGTAGCTGCGATCGAGATCCGCTCCGCTGCGCGGCCCCGGGAAGCGCACGCGGTCACCGAGCTCATCGTCCAGGAGACGGCGTCTGAGGCTCTCTGCGAACGCCGGGTCGCGGTCCAGGCTGCCCACGCACAGACAGTCCCAGGACAGGTCCGTCATCGTCGCGAGCGCATCGAGCAGCACGTCGTGGCCCTTGCCGGGGATGACCGCCGCGACGCAGAGCAGCGACCCTGCGGTCGTCGTCCCCGATGAAAGAGGGGCGGCATCGACGCCGGGCTCGACGACATGCACCCGGTCGCCCGGCAAGGAGTACAGCTCCAGCAGCGTTCGTCTGCTCCACGCGCTCGTCGTGACCACGGAAGCCGCCGCAGAGAGGACGGCGCCCTCCCGCGTGCGGGCGTCGTTATCCCCCGTGCCCTGGCCCAGCGGCATGTGCACGAGCGCGACCAGACGCAGACGGCTCGCCTGGGGCACCAGCACGTCCGGGGCCGTCGAGGCGACAAGTCCGTCGAGCAGCGCGAGGGCGCCGTCAGGGATTTCCTGGACGACGCCGGCGAGCGCTGCGTACGCCGCAGCGTCGGGTCGCGGCCAGGAGCCCGGCACGGCGTGGACGTGCACCGGCCAGCCGATCTCGGCGAGCGCGCGGCAGACCTGGCGGTCGTAGGCGTTGCCTCCGCTCGGCCGGGCCGGATCGTCGATGCCGTCCGGTACGACGACGTGGACTGCCGTCACAGCGCTCGCTCGTAGCTGGCCCAGGCCACGTGCGACTCGTGCAGCGTGACCGACAGCGCGTCGAGCTCGCGGGCGGCGTCGCCGAGTGCGCCCCGTTGCACTCTCTCCGCGAGTCGGTCCGCGATCACCCGGGCAAGCGCCTCCGTCGAGGTGTTCATGCCGGCGAACGCCGGCTCGTCGTCGAGGTTGCGGTAGTTGAGGTCGGCCAGGACGGCGCGCAGCTCCTCGGTCGCTCGGCCGATGTCGACCACGATGCCGTCCGGGTCGAGGTCGCGGCGCCGGAAGGTCGCATCGACCAGGTAGGTCGCACCGTGCAGCCGCTGAGCGGGCCCGAACACCTCACCGCTGAGGCTGTGGGCCACCATCATGTGGTCGCGGACGGTCACGCTGAACACCGGGTCTATCCCTCGCCGTAGGTGATGGTGTGGCAGAGCGCCGGGAGGCTCCCGACGGCCAGCCGGGCCATCACGTCGGGCAGGTCGTCGAACTGGGACTCCCCGGTGACGAGCACGTCAAAGGCAGGGTCGCGCAACAGGTCGAGCGCAAGTGCCAATCGGTCCGCCGTCGTGCGGCTTCCGCTTCGAGCCGGGGAGATCGTGCCGACCTGGCTGGCGCGGAGGCCGAGGCGGCGCGAGTGGAACGCGCCCCCGAGTGACAGCCGGACATCGGTGTCGCCGTACCAGCTGAGGTCGATGACCGTGCCCTCTGGGCCGAGCAGGTCCAGGGACAGCTGGAGCCCTACGGACGTCGCGCTGGTGTGCACGACCAGGTCGCGACCGCCCGCGGCGTCGGCCGGCGCCGCAAAGTCGACACCGAGCGCGGCCGCCACATCGGCCCTGCTGGCGACCACGTCCACGAGCGTGACCTGCACCGCAGGGAACCGGCTCAACAGGCGTGCGACGCTGCAGCCGACCATCCCGGCGCCGACGACGGCGACCCGGTCGCCCAGCAGGGGCGCGGCATCCCACAGCGCGTTGACGGCGGTCTCGACAGTGCCGGCGAGCACGGCTCGTGCGGGTGGCACGCCCTCCGGCACGACCGTTACCGAGCCGGCTGGAACCACGTAGGCGGTCTGGTGCGGGTACAGGCAGAAGACCGTCCGGCCGTGCAGGTCCGGCGGGCCCTCCTCGACGACGCCGACGCTGAGGTAGCCGTACTTGACCGGCCCTGGGAAGTCCCCCTCCTGGAAGGGTGCCCGCATCGCGGCGTACTGGCCCGGCGGCACTCCGCCCCGGAACACCAACGTCTCGGTGCCGCGGCTGACGCCGGACCGCAAGGTGCGCACGACCACGTCGTCCGGCCCCGGCTCGGGTAGCGTGACCGGCCGGATCTCGCCGCGGCCAGGCGCGCGCAACCAGAACGCTTGTGCATCGTCCCGCACGCGCCTCACGTCACTAGCGGGAGTGAGGGGATCCGTCGAGGTGCCTGCTCAACCGCGCACGCCGGGAGAACAGTGTCCATCGAACGGACCCTACGCAAAAGGGGTAGGCGCGGATTGAAGCAGGAACCGCGCACCAGCAACGCATGGCCCCGGGAGGAGTCGAACCTCCGCACGCGGATTCGAAG